>CAZNNJ010000077.1:6323-12629 GCA_964574305.1 uncultured Rhodospirillales bacterium
TGGTGATCGGCCGCCGTCGTGGTGCCGGAAAGAATAAGCTCGGCAAGCCCGATGTCGCCATCTATGACGGCTCCTGGGCCGAATGGGGCTCCCATCCCGAACTGCCGGCGCTGACCGGCCCGGCTTGATGAAATATTGAACCGCCAAGGCGCCAAGGAAATCCGATTAGCCATAGATTACACAGATGAACACAGATTAAGATTCTTCGCTGCGCGGCCTTCCACCGCCGAAGGCGGTAACATTCAAATCAATCTGTGCTCATCTGTGTAATCTGTGGCTTATTTCATAAAGGTGTCTTGGCGGTTCCATGACCCCGTCACCGCAGCTCAACTCCAACAAACGACGCCCAGCCATGGCCGACAAACAGAAACCAGGCCAGTTCACCCTGGCCGCCCATGCCGGGTTCGATCCGGCGAGCCATAACGGCACAGTCAATCCGCCTGTCTATCACACCTCGACCGTTATCTTCCCGACCGTCGAGCTGCTGGAGCGCGGCGAGACCAAGCCGTTCGAGGGCCTGCGCTACGGCCGGGTCGGCACCCCGACCAGCCAGGCCTTCGAGGCGGCGGTGACCGCGCTGGAGGGCGGCTATGGCGCCGTCGTCGCCTCGTCGGGGCTGGGCGCCTGCTGCGCCGCGCTGATGACCTGGCTCAAGGCTGGCGATCACCTGCTGATCACCGACAGCGTCTACGGCCCGACCCGCAGCTTCGCCGCCAAGGTGCTGGGCGGCTACGGTGTCGAGGTCGAATTCTTCGAACCCACGGTCGGCGGCGGCATCCAGGCGCTGTTCCGCCCCAACACCAAGGTCGTCTTTCTCGAATCCCCCGGCTCCTGGAGCTTCGAGGTCCAGGATGTGCCTGCGATCACAGAGCTGGCCAAGGCGCGCGGCATTACCGTGATGATCGACAACAGCTGGGCCACGCCGGTCTATTTCAAGCCGCTGGCCCATGGCGTCGACCTGTCGATCCAGGCCGCCACCAAATATATCGCCGGCCATTCCGACGCGATGCTGGGCATCACTACCGCGCCCGACCGCAAGACCTATGAGAGGCTCAAGACCGGCAACGTGCTGATGGGCCAGAATGCCGGGTCGCAGGAGCTGTTCCACGGCCTGCGCGGTCTGCGCACCCTGCCGCTCCGCCTGGAGCGCCACGGCCGCACGGGCCTTGAGCTCGCCGACTGGCTGAAATCCCGCCCGGAGATCCAGCGCGTGCTGCACCCTGCGCTGCCCGGCGACCCTGGATATACGCTATGGAAACGCGACTTCACCGGCTGCACCGGTCTGTTCGGCGTGCTGCTGAAGCCCTATTCCCGCGCCGCCGTCACAGCGATGGTCGAGGGCATGAAGCTATTCAAGATGGGCTGGAGCTGGGGCGGCTTCGAATCGCTGATCGTCCCCGGCTTCCACCTGCCGACCCGCACAGCCGGCAAGTGGGAAGACGGTGTCCTGCTGCGCATCCATGCGGGACTGGAGGATGTCGACGATCTGAAGGCCGATCTGGTCGAGGCGTTCGCCCGGCTGGCGGCGGCATCATGACCGGAGCGGAATAGCGCGAGCCCGATTTCTCTCCGCAGCTCAACTGTCTTGGCCCCAAAGCGTCTTCAGATCCTGGGCTTTCAGAATGCTGACGGCGTGCAGCACGCCAGCGGCATCGTATTCGCCGTGCACAAGCAAGGCGCCCCCGATCACCGGAATGACGCTGCGATGGGTTTTCACGGCTTCGCTGTCGTCAACGGCAATCAGCGCGCCGGTCCGCGTTCGAAGCGTCAGCGCGCCCTTCTGCATTGCGGTCAGGAACCCGTAAAGCGAGTGTCCCGGCAGAATCGGGTCCGCCTCCGCCTGGATCGACGGTGTTGTCGACGTTCTGGCCACGACCGATGTTTTCAAGGATTTGACCCCGGCCGGCATAAGCGGAAACAGCGTGGCCGGCAGCCTGAACTCCGCCGTCCCGCTCCAATACATGTTCCCGCTGGAGGGGATATCGCCCTGGCCGCCGGCCTGGGCGTGATACACCTCGTACGCACTGGTGGCCGAAATTGTCCGGCCGTCCACGCCGATCGAATTCAGAATGAGATTTCGATCCCGACGAGGAAGCGTGATGTCGTTGATATATTGGATTTGGATGTCGTGGTGGATATTCGGCGCCAGCGTCGTGCTGAAGGAATAGGTCGCGGTCGTCGTCCCGACGGAGGTCGTGCCGATTATCTTGCCATCGACCACGACGTTCACCAGCGGGCCAACCCCCTCAGCCAGGGTGCCGGACGCCGTGAAGGAAACGAGGTCGGAGGTGCCGCTGAGCCCGAAGATCGCCAGCTGCTTGTAGCTCCCGACATAGACCCTGCCATTCGCCACGGTCGGCACCAGATTCGCCCTGCCGAATCGCGGCCAGCTTCCCGCCGCGCCGGCAAACAAGGTCGCCATTCTTCCCGAGCCGTCGATGGCCGATGGATCGAAGGCATAGAGCGTCACTATCGGGGCTGATGCGTCGATCGGCCGTCCCAAAGCCCAGATCACCTGACTCTTGGCCCGGACTCCGTTCGACGAGATCGTGGTGAAAAAGCCCTGATTCGTGCCATTGACGATCGGCGCGGATATGCTTTCCTGGCTGAGACTTGGAATGCCCGAGCTGTTCACCCTCCATACCATGACGTTATTGCCGCCGCTGCTGACGACGCGGCCGACGCCGTCGGCTCCGGCGAAATAGGATTCACCGCAATAGCAGGTGCCAATGGTGTAGGAATTGAAAATGCGGTCCGGATAAGGGAACGGGCCTTCATCATATCCGCCAAGGTCGTTCGAGTTCAGCAGGTACATCGCGCCGTATTTGCCGGCCGCGACCACCAAGTACGGATACGGCCCCGGCTGAGGCGGAAGCACCATTACCCCGCCCGCGCCGAAATCCAGATCGCTGCGCTCCAGCGTCGCGTAATCCGCGCCGCTTCCGCCGGCCGGCGTGAACACCGATTGCACCGTCGCGAGATCGGACGACAGCTTTACGACGCTTTGGGCGATGCCATAGGGAGGCTGGTAGGCCGTGCCGGAGGGATCGGAATTTCCTGTCACCACGAAGAGGCTGCCGGCGTTGTCGACGGCAATGCCGTAGCCTGACATCCAAACCGTGCTGAGAAAATAATTGTTGGGGGTCGACGACTCTCGGCTCAGCAAAACCGACGGGGCAAGCGGCAGCAGGGTGCCGGCATCCCACCCCAGCACCCAGCCGCGCGCGATGTTTGCATTCAAATCGCAGAAACCGGTGAAGGCGGCATACACGGCCCCATTGTTAAGCAGCAACGCGGCGCGCGAACGCGCGGTAGCGGGATTGAAGTCATATTTCGCATTCGTCGGATTGAGTGTTCCGCTGCCTGTGACGACGACCGGCGGGACCTTATCAGCCAAGGTGCCGAGATCGAGGGCGTGGATCCGGTACACCGGAGCATTGTTTTCGTATGTATAAACAATAACGTAGAGAGTCCGCGCGACGGGGTCGATCACCGGCGTCGCGTTGATCCCAACGATGCCGGAGTTGCTGTTGCAGAAACCCGGCAGCTTCGTGATCGGAACCGGGATGCCAAAATTCCGCTGCAGCAGCACTGCCCCCGTATCCGCATCGATCGCATAGACCGTATCGTTTTCCGTGACGGTGTAGATGGCATTATGCGCCCTTCGTCCGATCACTTGACCGCCGACATAGAGCGGCTGAGCATCCACCTGGCCATCGAGAGCGACATTCCCGAGTTCCCTGAAGCCGGCGCTCGCAACTTTAGCCGGGGCAAGAAGGGTTTCCTGGGAATTCCAGCCTGTACGATGCCCGTCTCCATGATAGGTGCTGACTTGGATCGTGCTGGCCGATGCAGGGCGATCACGAACCCCAAAGCCGGCCGCCGTCGCAAACGCCGCCAAATATGAACACCAGGCAACGGCGATCTTCAGATTTCTGACGATTTTCCGAGCTGGCATCTTCATAGGCGGCCCTCTCCAAGTTTCGGCCCAGGTCGACGCGCACAACCCCAACAGGTTTTCTATAATGATGGCGGTTATGCTAGAAATTAGAATACTTTATCAAGTATCAGCACTACTTGAATTGCTATATGTTCGAAATCTCGTATTACCAACTTATGATCTATCTGTAGTATCATCAGTGACTATTTGAGTTAATTCGATTTCAGCGCTGAATTGATCGCGGCAAACGGCGACGGCCCTCGCTGTCCCAGCCTGCTGGACCAACGCGGCGCCGGATCTTGCCGTACCCAAAATCTCGCGCCTTGCTGCCGGCCCCTAAGCGGGTCGATGGACCCTTTCGCGGCCTTAACCTATGCTTCTTTCGTTTCGAGAAAGCCGCGTGAACTACCCCTCCGGGCGCCGCGTATAAGATACGGCCGCACACGCATAAGTCAGGGCTCAGGCAGCACGATGATCATCAACCTGGTCCCGGACAGCAGCGTCGCCTCGGCCCCCGCCGGCTTCGCCCAGGCGATCCAGCAGGCGGCGAACATCCTCGACAGCCTGATCACCAACAATATCGCCATCAACATCGCCTATGGCTGGGGTACCTATGACAACCAGACGCTGTCCGAGCTGAACGGCGCGGATGAGGCGGTCGGCGGCTATCTCAACGGCAACTTCGAATCCTACGCCACGGCCAAGAGCTGGCTGACGGCCGGCGCCACCTCCGCGCTGGATCTCGCCGCCATTGCCGCGCTGCCGGCGAACGACAGCGTATTTCCCAATGCGAACAACTTTTTCATCGTCAGCAGCGCGGAGGAAAAGGCGCTCGGGCACTATTCCGGCGATCCCAACGCGCTGGACGGCGCCATCGGCTTCGGCACGGGAACCGATGCCAGCTTCTGGCTCGCCGCCGCGCTGCATGAGATCACCCATGCCATGGGCCGGATCGCGGGCTACGGCACATCGACCTATTCCGACCTGCTCGACATGTTCCGCTTTTCCGCCCCCGGCACCTATCAATGGACCGGTGGGCAGCCGGCCTATTTCTCGATCGATGGCGGCGTCACCGACATCGCCAATTTCAGCCCGGTCAGCGTCTATGGAGACCGGGCCAACGACAGCCTGACGCCCACCGACCCGTTCGATGCCTTCGTGGCGGACCGGTCCACACCCGCGGCTGACTGGGGAGAAGTACACTCGAACACACGATCTACGCGCCGGAGGCAGCCGCCGGCGTGCAGGCCTATCGCTATCTTCGCTGCCATCTGCTGCCCTTCGCACGCGCCGCTTAGCGCTCACGCCCTCTAATGCGCCACGCCTTTTGCCGTCCATCTTGACGCACTCTATCCCCAAAAGGCGCGGTGTTCCAACTAAGCGCGGCCGATTCGCGCGGGATTGCTCGCCAAGCAATTTCACACACGTTTGCCTGCGTTCTTCCGCGATACGGACGCCGCGCCGCAATTCAGATACACGAGGCGCAGAGCCTGCGTGGGGCCCTCCACAACGCTTTGAGGCTGGATCGAAACATGCTGGATCGAAACAGGGCTATGTATGCTACGATACTCCAGTATGATTCCGGCCTGCTCGGCGTGAAATTGTATTTTTCAGCTCACTAGCCGTTTGGCCGGGATTTTGGCCGGAGAAACTTCATGAGTATCCGCGTTGGGCTGCGATTCGTCTTCCTCCTCACTCCCGCGGTTCTGAACGCCTCCTCGTTTGCCGTCAACGAATTGGGAGCCAGGGCGCAAGGCATGGGTGGAGCGTTCATGTCGATCGGCGACGACGCATCCACCATCTTCTTCAATCCCGCGGGTATCGCGTTCCTCAAGAAAACCAACTTCCAGATGGAAGCGTTGGCCATCAATGGGCAATTTAGGTTTATTCCGAACCCCGACGAAGTCCCTCCGGGCACAGCGGTCCCGGCAAAAGGATTCAGCGGCGCGGTCCATCAACCCTTCATCCCGGTGGCGAGCCTGTATGCCACGCACCGCATCAACGAGAAGTGGGCCGATGGTTTTGGAATCTACGTCCCGAACGGGCTGGCGGATAATTGGACCAATTTCCACGATGGCGATCCGTTCAACACGAAGGCGGTCAACCGGTTTCAAGGTTCCAGAGCGGCGCTGCAGCAGTATTGGTTTCAGCCGACAGTCGCCTACCGGATCAGTCCAAACCAGGCGATTTCAGTGGGCATAGCCTTTGTCCATACGCACTTGTTTCTCGAAGAGAGTTTCCTGAACCCCTACGACACCACGCCGACGGATCCGGGAGTTTCCACCATCGGCTACAGCCTCGCTAAGGATGTTTTCCCGGGCATCGATCCGGCGAAAGCCTAAGGCGCATTCGCGCGGCTTACCACC
>CAZNNJ010000078.1:0-12602 GCA_964574305.1 uncultured Rhodospirillales bacterium
GGTGGCTGGGGTGTCTTCCTGACAACGCTCGGTGTCGAGCGCGGCCGGTTCTTGCGCAGCCCGGCGCGTTTCCAGGAGACCGCCAAGAAGCTGGCGGCGCTCCATCGCGAGAAGCCGGCGGAGGCTGTGGAGAACGAGGTCGTGCAGACCTGGATGGACGCGGAGGCCTTCTGCCTTTCGACCTTCATGACCGCGTCTAAGCTCAATGCCGGCGACGCCATCGGGTCGGAATCGAGCTGCACCAAGGTATTCTGGTCGGAATTGGACGTGGCCGCGCATGAGGCGGCACTGAAGCTCTTGGGGCCAGAGGCCTTCCTGCTCGGCGACGGCGATCCGGCCAAGGAAGGCCAGGCCTGGCTCGACGGCTTCCTGTTCTCGATCGCCGGCCCGATCTATGCCGGCACCAACGAAATCCAGCGCGACATCATCGCCGAGCGCGTGCTCGGCATGCCGCGTGCCCGCTAAACGAGTAGGGAAGGACCAATGAAGACACGCGTCCCCGCCGTCCAGGGATGGCTCAATATCGACCCGGCGCATCCGCGCCTGATCGGCACCAAATGCACGAAATGCGGCTCGGTCTTCTTCCCGCGCGAGACCGTGCGCTGCCGCAACCCGCGCTGTGGCCATAGTGAGCTGGCCGAGACCGAGCTGTCGCCGAAGGGCAAGCTCTGGTCCTTCACCGGCGCCGAATATCAGCCGCCGGCCCCCTACGTGCCGCGCCACGACCCGTTCCAGCCGTTCGCCATCGCCGCGGTCGAGCTGGAGGCCGAGAAGATCACCATCCTCGGCCAGGTGGTCGAGGGCGTTAAGGTCGCGGATCTCAAGATCGGCGAGGAGATGGAACTGGTGCTCGATACTCTGCTCGAGGACGCCGAGACCGAAACGATCGTTTGGAAGTGGGCACCTGTCGGGAGGGCCGCATAATGGTGCAGGAAGTCGCGGTCCTCGGCGTCGGCATGCATCCCTGGGGCAAGTGGGGCAGGAATTTCGTCGAAGATGGTGTGAAGGCGGCCGAGGACGCGCTGAAGGACGCCGGCATCGCCTGGACCGACATCCAGTATGTGGCCGGCGGTGACACGATCCGTAACGGCTATCCGGGCTATGTCGCCGGCGCCACCTTCGCCCAGGCACTGGGCTGGACCGGGGCCCGCGTGTCGAGCAGCTACGGTGCCTGCGCCTCCGGCACCCAGGCGATCGAGGCGGCGCGCATGCGCATCCTGGCGGGCCTCTGCGATGTCGCGCTGGTGGTCGGCGCCGACACGACGCCCAAGGGCTTCCTCGCCCCCAACAAGGGCGAGCGCGGCGACGATCCGGACTGGCTGCGTTTCCGCGTGCTGGGCGCCACCAACACCACCTATTTCGGCCTCTATGCCCGCCGCCGCATGTCGCTCTATGGCGCGACCAGCGAGGACTTCGCCCAGGTGAAGGTGAAGAATGCCAAGCATGGCCTCACCAACCCCTATGCCCGCTACCGCAAGGAAGTGAAGGCGGAGGAGGTGCTGTCGAGCGCCATGGTCGCCGACCCGCTGCGCCTGCTGGATATTTGCGCCACCTCGGACGGCGGCGCGGCCCTGGTCCTGTGCTCGATGGAGTTCGCCCGCAAGCACACGGCCAACCCGGTGACCATCGCCGGGATCTCGACCGTCACCCCGACCTATCCGTCGACGATCATCGAGATGCCGAACTTCTCGACCGATTCCGCCGCCGCAGTGCCCGCGCCGGTGGTGCCGTTCCGCGATTCCATCGCCAAGGCGGCCTATGAGGAGGCCGGCATCGACCCCAGCGACGTGAACATCGCCGAGGTCTATGACCTGTCGACCGCGCTGGAGCTGGATTGGTACGAGAATATCGGCCTCTGCCCGACCGGCGACGCGGTGAAGCTGCTGCGCGACGGTGCCACCCGGATCGGCGGCCGCGTGCCGGTGAACCCCTCGGGCGGCCTTGCCTGCTTCGGCGAGGCGGTCCCGGCCCAGGCCATCGCCCAGGTCTGCGAGCTGACCTGGCACCTGCGCGGCCAGGCCGGCGAACGCCAGGTCCAGGGCGCCAAGGTCGGCATCACCGCCAACCAGGGCCTGTTCGGCCACGGGTCGAGCGTGATCGTGAAGCGCTGACGGAAATCTAAGAATCTTAGCCACAGATGGACGCAGATTAACGCAGATAGAAACGCGCCGTTTGGTTTAGACCGCGAAGCGGAAAATCATCATCTGCGTCAATCTGTGTTCATCTGTGGCTAAATTCCTTTTCTGATTCTGGATTCCCGCTTTCGCGGGAATGACGATTGAATAAAGTGTACGGCCTCAAGAGCCGCGCAAACATGTGGGAGGAAGACATGGCATTCGGACCGGAAACCACGGCTGAAGAGGTCGTCGCCGGCAAGGATTTGAGCGGCAGAACCTTCGTCGTCACCGGCAGCTCCGCCGGCCTGGGCGCCGAGACTGCCCGCGCTTTGGCGAAGGCCAGCGCCAACGTGGTGATGGTAGCCCGCAATGCCGAGAAGAACGCCAAGGTGATGGCAGACATCAGGGCGCAGTTCCCGAATGCGCGGCTGTTCAGCTACACGATGGACCTCGCCGATCTCGGCAGCGTGCGCAAGGCGGCGGCGGAAATCCTGGCCGCCCATCCCAAGATCCATGCCCTCATCAACAATGCCGGCTTCGTCGGAGGCCCGCGCATCCTCACCGCGGAAGGGGCGGAGCTGCATTTCGCCGCCAACCATCTGGGCCCGTTCCTGTTCACCAACCTGCTCTATCCGGCATTGAAGGCCGCCGCGCCCTCGCGCGTGCTGATCCTCTCCTCCAACGGCCACCGCATGCCGGGCTTCGATTTCGACGATCTCGACTTCGCCAAGCGGGCGCAGGAATACAATCACTGGACCGCCTATTCGGCCTCCAAGCGCGCCAATGTGCTGCACGCCGTGGGCCTCGCCAAGCGCCTCAAAGGCACCGGCATCACCGCCAACGCTGTCCACCCCGGCGTCATCCGCACGGAGGTCTTCCGCGACGTGCAGCCTGAGGAGGAGCAAATGGTGACCGGCTGGTCGGCCGCCAACGGCTCACCCATCAAGTCCATCGCCCAGGGCGCCTCCACCCAGGTCTGGGCCTCCATCGCGCCTGAGCTGAAGGATGTCAGCGGCATCTATCTGGAAGACACCCAGATCGCCAAGCACATCCCCTCGGATGTCCTGTCGGCCGTCGGTGTGATCGAGGAGGCGCTGGACGTCGAGGCGGCGGACCGTCTGTGGGGGATCTCGGAGAAGATCGTCGGCGAGAAGTTCGCTTTCGCGTAAATCCCCCTCACCCTCCCAGCCTTCGGCTGGGCCCCTCCCTCTCCCGCGCTGCGGGCGAGGGGCCGGAGCACAAAACCCCTCGCCCGTGAAACGGGAGAGGGAGGGGCCCGCCGCGAAGCGGTGGGAGGGTGAGGGGGCTTTCAGGCGGGGAACGTACTCGACCGCCTGCTCTCGCAGATGTGAATCGAATATTCCGCATAGAACTGCTCGCGCCCCAGTTTCTGTGCGGCGCGATGCTTTGGACATTCAGCCCAGGCGCGGTGAGTCTCCCATGACTCAAACTCGACAATCGTCAGCCGTTCGCCATCCTCGGCGACATAGACCTTGCGGGATACGAATCCCGGCATCGTCTCCGCTTCCGCGCCCAGCTCGCCGGCCAGCCTGAAATAAGCCTCGGAATTTTCCGGCCGCAGCCGATGGCGGAAGACGGTGACGATCATCGTCAGGGCAGCTCGCTGACCTTCAGCACCCGCGACTTCATCTCAGGCGGGAACACCTTGGCGCCGACATAGCGGCCCAGCATGCCGCCCTCGCCGTGGCCCAGCGTGTTCAGCCAGTTGGGGTATTTCGGGCCCGGATCGCGGTTGGAGATGACGATCTTCACCGAACCGTCCGGCTCGTAATGGGCGGTCTGCTTGTTCACGCAGACCTTGAAGAAGCGGTACTCCAGCGACTCCATCCAGTAGTTGGAGAGCTGCAGGTTCCAGGTCTGGCATTCCGGAATGTCGTCCAGGGTGACGAACATGCATTCGTCGTCGCCCAGCTTCCAATAGCTCTGGTAATAATGGATCGCGGCGTCGCCGCCGGCGCGCTGGCAGCGCTCCTGGTCGTCGGACGGCAGCTTGTTGATGTGCTGGCGGTAGATTTCCTCCCAGGCGATCGTCATGTTGGCGATATTCTTGACGAACCCGGCCGCCCCGACCAGCCCGCGCTCCACCGCTTCCGGCGTCGGATTGTTGTTCGCCTTTTCCGGGTTCAGGCATTCGATCTGGATGTCGGCGATCTTCTCGGCCTTCCGGTCGCCGAAGGTCTGACGCACGATGATCGAGCGCGAAGTCGGGGCCAGCTTCAGCCAGTTGCCCGGCTTCTCGGTGGCGCTGGCAATGATCTCGAACGTGCCGTCCGGATTGAAGGTCATGTTCCGGCTGTCGATATAGCCGGTATCGACCATCACCGCGACGTCGTCCGAGCTGCCCTTCGAGCCCAGGCTGAACCAGTTCACCGTGCCGCGATGGCCGTAGATGCGATAGTCGAACCGGCCGTCGATGACGCAGTTCTGGTAGTAATTGTCCGGGTTGTCGTTCAGCAGCTTCTTGGTCTCGTCCGCCAGGCGGAAGAAGCCGGGGAACTGCGGATCGGCGAAATGCATCGTCGATTCCAGCCCGCCGCGCAGCAGGGCGGTCAGGAAACGGTAGCCCAGCGCCTTGTTGAACGGGTCGTTCGGGACTTCCGGCCGCTGCACGATCTTGCCGGCCTCCTTCAAGGCGTCGCAGAAATCTTCCCAGGCTTTGCCCGACATCATCCTGTCGGCGGCGGTCTGATCGGTCATCTGGCTTCCCCTCGAATATGTGGCCGGTGCGGCCTTGCGCCTTGAGTTAGCGCAGATTGGCGATCTTCTCCACCCGGCATTTGGGGATCGGGTGGTCTTTCGACTTCACCCAGCGCCACATGGCGCAGCCATTGTCGTGGCCGGCCGTATCGAGATAGTTGCCGATGCCCGGATCCTCCGCCGCGATCACCACCGTGATCGTGCCGTCTTCATTGTATTTGGCGGTGTGCTTGTTGATGTGGATCGGCAGGTAGCGATAGTCGAGCGATTCGTCCCAGTAGTTGTTGAGCTGGCAGTTCCAGTAGTCGCATTCCGGCACCCCGGTCTCGATCACCAGCGCATCGTCGGGCTTCAGCGTCCAATAGGCCCACAGATAGAAGATGTTCGGGTCGCCGCCGATATTGGTCCAGGTCGATTGCGGCAGGTTGGTCCAGTCGTTCGGCGTCTTCCTGAAGATCGCCATCCATTCGGCGAAGGCCTTGGCCGTGCCGTGGACGAAGGCCGCGGCCGAGGCGAGGCGCGTATCCAGCTGGTTTGCGGTCAGCGGGCTTGGCTTGGCCGGGCCGCCGATCTGCTGGATGGTCATTTGCGCCGGCACTTCGCTCTTCCGGTCGAAATGGGTCTCGCGCACGATCAGCATGCTGGAATCGGGCTCCAGCTTCAGCCAGTTGCCGTTATGCGGCCTGGCCGAGATGACGATCTCGAAGCTGCCGTCGGCTGCGATCTCCATATGCTTGGAATCGAGCTCCCCGGTCGAGGCCTGGGTGCCGTCGATGGCATAGCGCTCGGCCTTGGTGCCGAAGGTCATCACCGGCGCGGTGCCGCGCTTGCCGGTGACGCGGTATTCCTTGGTCCCGTCGACGATGCAGTTGCGATAGGTATTGTCCGGATTGTCGCTGCCGATTTTGATCGTCTCGTGCGACAGGGCATAGAAGACCGGGAAATCCGGATCGGCGAATTCCACCATCCGCTCCAGCGCCGCCCGCGTCAGCCGCGAGAGATACCGCCAGCCCTCCGCCCGGTCGATCTCACCCACCGGCGTTTCCGGCCGCAGGATGGTCTCCCCGGCGGCCTTCAGCGCATCGCAGAAATCTTCCCAGCTCTTGCCCGATAGCACACGTGATGCGGCGTCGCTCATGATGATCTCCTCCCGTTTCGGGCAGGATCGTCAGGCGAGCCTGCCCGGTCGAGTTCTTTCGGCGGTCCGATGATCCATTATGGCGCTCCGAAGCAAATCCGGCGCCTATTCGCAAGTCAGCGGCGCAACCGCCTGCGGAAGGCCGAGGGTGGCTCGCCCAGCGCGCGGCGGAAGGCGTGCGAGAAGCCGCTCGGCGCGGCGAAGCCGACTTGGCGGGCAACGTCGGCGAGCGGCAGGTCGGTGTCCGACAGCAGCCGCACCGCGTGACGCAGTCGCGCCGCCTCGGCATAGGCCGTGACCGTCTGGCCGGTGGACTGCTTGAAGGCGCGCATCAGATGGCGCGGGCTGATGCCGCACAGGGCGGCCAGCTCGGTCAGGCTCGGCGGCGCATCCGGCAGGCTCTCGATCGCATCGGCGATCCGCCTAAGCTGCCAGGGTGCGAGCCCGCCGAGGACCCTGGGCGAACGGTCGCGGGCGCGGTGCAGATAGCGGGCGATCTCCGCCATCACGGTCAGCCCCAGCCCCTCGACCAGCAGGTCGCTGGCGAAGCCGGGCGCCTCCGCTTCACGGGCGAGGCGGCGTAGGCCCGCCCGGATCGGCTCGCCGCGCACATCCATGCAGGCCTTGAGCCCGGCATCGTCCCAGGCGCCGCCCAGGCCGGTCGCCCGCCGGAACCGCTCGCGGTCGATGCGGCAGGAGATCAGCCGTCGCGGCGGCGCACCGGGGGAGCGGACCGAGACCGGAATATCCGCCGGGGTCATCGACAGCGGGCCGAAGCGGGCGAATGGCATCGGCTGGCCGGTATCGTAGCGGCCGATCGGCTGGCCGTAATCCTGGGTCAGGAACAGGCTGATCGCATGGTCGGCCATCCGATGCGTGCGGACGAGCGGGCCGGTCGCGCCATGCGTCATCAGCACGACCGCGATATCCGCCGTCTTCAGCTCCGCGTCGATGGTCCAGTTGTCGGCCGGCATGGGTGGAGAGTGACGATTTATGTCCGTCACTTCAACCAAAACGGAGGGTTTACGGGGACGGAACGGCGCGGTACCCAAACGGGGAATGAAACTGGGGAATAGCGTAATGGGAAACCTGGATACAAAGCCGATCGTCGCCAGCCGCGACCCGCTGTTCCGGCCTTTCACCGTCAAGACGCGGACCCTCAAGAATCGTATCGCCATGTCGGCGATGGGGCAGGCGAATGCCAGGGATGGCGTGCCCGATCCGGGCTATCCCGCCTATTACCGGCGCCGGGCCGAGGGCGAGGTCGGGCTGGTGATTAGCGGCGCCACCGCCATCCCCCATCCCCGCGCCCATATGGACGTGAACGAGCCGCATTTTCATGGCGAGGAGCCGCTGATCCGCTGGAAGAAGGCGGTCGACGAGGTCCACGCCGCCGGCGGCAAGATGATCCCGCAGCTGTGGCATTCGGGCCTGCATGGGTTGGCCTATGTCGCGCCGACCTGGGAGATGCATGGGCCGTCCGGCATCTGGTTCCCGGGGCCGCAAGCAGACGGGACCGCCGGCCCCGGCGAGGTCCGTGGCAGCCCGATGACACAGGCCGATATCGACGCGGTGGTCCTGGCCTTCGGCGAGGCGGCGGCGAGCGCCCAGCGGCTGGGCTTCGACGGCATCGAGATCCATGCCGCGCACGGCTTCCTGATCGACCAGTTCTTCTGGGACAAGACCAACCTGCGCACCGACGGCTATGGCGGCAATTTGCGCGACCGCACGCGTTTCGCTGTGGAAATCTTGCAGGAAATCCGCCGGCGGACCGGGCCGGATTTCCCGATCTTCATGCGCATCTCGCAATTCAAGATGATGGACTACACCGCGCGCCTGGCCGAGACCCCGGACGCGCTGGCCGGTTTCCTGGAGCCGCTGGCCGATGCCGGGGTCGATGTCTTCGATTGCTCGATCCGCCGCTTCCAGCAGCCGGCCTTCCCGGGCAGCCGGCTGAACCTGGCGGGCTGGGTGAAGAAGCTGTCGGGCAAGCCGACCATGTGCTGCGGCGGCGTCGGGCTGGGTTCGGGCTCGGTCGATTTCGGCGACGCCGATGCCTACAAGGCGACCGCCACCGCCTCGCTGACCGCGCTCGACAGCCTGTGCGCGATGCTGGATCGCGGCGAGTTCGACCTGGTGGCGCTCGCCCGCGCCATTCTGGGCGACCCCGCCTGGCCGGCCAAGGTCCGCCAGGGCCGGGAGCATGAGCTGAAGCCGTTCACCGCGGATCTGATGCTGACGCTGTCGTGACTTGTAGGATGAGTAGAGCGCGGCGGAACCCATCGAAGAATTAGCCACAGATTACACAGATGAGCACAGATTGAATTTCTAGCTAGCCGCCGAAGGCGGCAATAATCTGATTTAATCTGTGTAATCTGTGGCTAAATTCTTGATGTTTTGATGGGTTTCGCTGCGCTCTACGATCCTGCGAAACCCTCAAGCCGCCGGCGTCTCCGCCTCTTCCACCGCGAAAAACCGGGTCTTGCTGCGGTTGAAGCAGTTTTCCTCGTCGCGGGCGATGGCGCCGCCGACCTCGGGGTTTGCGTGCTCGGCCAGCATGCGGTCGTAGCCTGCGCGGTTCTCGAACCACAGCTCGGTGATCACGTCGAAATCGGGCAGCTTGGCGTTGGCGAAGACGATGGCGCCTTCGACGTCGATATAGTTGCGCCGGTATTCGACGATCCACGGGAACAGGCTGCCGATCAGCGGCGCGTGGTGGTGCTCGTAATAATGCTGGAATTGGTGGCTCGGCAGACCTGGCTTGCAGGTCAGCAGCGCTATCGCCTTGAACATGCCGGTTCCCGGCGGTGTCCCGATCGAGGGGCGCAGGTCTTCGATATGGTGGTGCGCGCCATGCTGCTCGATCTTCAGCATGCGGGTCATGGTCTGGTCGAGGAAGTTGCGCTCATCGGACTCGATGGTCTCGCGGACCATCTCCATGAAGTGGGTCGACAGCATCTCGTCATAGGCTTCGCGGTCGTGATAGCCGATCTGGGTCACCGAATCGAAATCGGGCTCCGACGCGCCCGGCGCGATGATCGCATCGTTCAGGTCGATGAAATTGCGCCGGTAATGGGCGATCTGGGGGAAGCATTTGCGCGCCAGCGGAGCGTGGCTGCGCTCGTAGTAATCGATGAATTCCGCCCGCGAGAGGCCCGGCTTGCGTTTGATCAGCGCTACGACCTTGTACATCTGTTCCCCTTCCGGTTGGCGCGTCAGTGCGCGGTGCGTTCGTCGACGATGAAGAAACGGGTCTTGGTGCGGTCCAGGAAATGCGCCTCGTCGTCGGCGACCCGCTGTGAGACCGCCGGATCGCTCGGACCCGCCAGCATCGCCTCGTAATCGGCGCGCGTCTTGAACCAAAGCTCCGTCACCACGTCGAAATCGGGCCTTTCCACCTCCGGCGCCAGGATCGCGCCCTCCAGGTCGACATAGGAGCGGCGATATTCCGCTATTCCGCCGAACATGCTCTCGATCAGCGGCACGTGGCGGTTCTCGTAATAATCGATGAACTCGGCCTTCGACAGGCCGGGCTTCTTCGCCATCACCGCCATCGCCTTGAAGCCCGGCGCATTCTCAGGGCTGCCCGCAGGCGTCGCGCCGTATTCGTCGACGATGAAGAAGCGGGTCTTGGTCCGGTCCATGAACCGGCCCTCGTCGGCCTTCATTTCCGCGTCCAGCTCGGGCGCGGCGTGGGCGTTCAGCATCCGGTCATAGCCGGCGCGGTCGTGGAACCACATCTCGGTGATCGAATCGTAGTCCGGCCCGGGCAGGCCGGGCGCGACGATCGATTGCGACAGGTCGATGAAGTTGCGGCGGTAATCGGCGGTCCAGGGGAAGACGCGCCAGACCAGCTTCACGTGGTTGTTGGCGTAATACTCGACGAACTGCGCGCGGGTCATATCCGGCCGGCGGGTGATCAGCGCGATGGCCTTGAACATGTCGTCTTCCCCTTAGAACTTTATTTTCGTTCCGAATGGCCGCTCGCGGCTTCCGAGAAGCTGGGCAGCTGGCCGCCGCCATCGACGGTGAGCGCGGTGCCGGTGACGAAGCTCGACAGTGGCGATGCGAGATAAATACAGGCATTGGCCATGTCCTGCGGGACAGCCATGCGGCGCAGCGGAATGGTCGCCGCCACCTTGGCGATGCCTTCTTCGTCGCCGTAATGCAGATGCGCCAGCTCGGTGCGGATCAGGCCGGCGATGATGGCGTTGACCCGGACCTTGGGCGCCCAGGCCAGCGCATGGGCGGTGGTCAGGTTGCACAGCCCCGCCTTGGCCGCGCCGTAAGCCGCGGTCTGCGGCTCGGGCCGGGGCACGGTCACGCTGGCGATATTGACGATGCTGCCGCCCGTCTCCTGCTTCTGCATCACGGCATTGGCGTATTGCGAGACGAACAGCGGCGCGATCAGGTTCAGCTTGATGATCGATTCCGAAAAGCGCGGCGACACGGTGGACGGGTCTGCCGGCGGGGCGCCGCCAGCATTGTTGATGACCACGTCCAGCCGGCCGAATGTCTTCTCGATTTCAGCCATCATCGCCTCGACTTGCGCCGCGTCGCGCACGTCGGCGGTCAGGAAATGCGCCTCGCCGCCCTTGCCGGTGCTGGGTGTATCCGGTGCATTGCGGCCGCAGATCACGACGGTGGCGCCATGATCCAGGAAGCTTTGCGTGATGCCGCGGCCGACGCCGCGCGCGCCGCCGGTGACGAGCACGACCTTGCCGGTGAAATCGAGAATATCCATCGTGACGCTGACCTTCGGGGACTTTGAAAGAATGCCGCCCTACTTAAGCGTTTTGCCCGGCTTTGGCGAGGCGAGAAGGGCGCTGACCGCGCCGTCCACCGGCAGGCAGACGCCGTTGATGAAGAAGGCCTCGTCGGTCGCCAGAAAGGCGGCGGCCACGGCGATATCCTCCGCCGTCCCCAGCCGTCCCGACGGCACCTGCGCCGCGAACGCCTCGACACCGCCCTCGAGCGTCGCCAGCCACCCCTTCATCAGCTCCGTGCCCATCGGGCCGGGCGAGATCGTGTTGGCGCGGATGCCCATCCCGCCATATTCCACCGCGATCACCCGCATCAGATTGATTACCGCCGCCTTAGCCGCGCCATAGGCCGCAAGGTCGGCCACGCCTGCTTGGCCGGCGCCCGAGGCGGTGGTGAGGAACAGGCCGGATTTCTGCCGCATGAACACCGGCAGCGCGGCATGGACGCCGTAGAACACCGCGTTCTGGTTCAGCGCGATGATCTGGTGATACTCGTCGATGCTGGTTTTATGCGTGTTCTTCGGTAGCGCGCCGCCGGCATTGGCATACAGCACGTCCAGCCGCCCGAATTCCGACACTGCCCGGTCGATCATCGCCTGGACCTGGGCCGGATCGGTGACGTCGCCCGGAAAGGAAATCGCTCGGCCGCCGGCGGAGACGATCTCCCCGACGACCTTATGGACATTATCGGCATTGATGTCGTTGACGATCACCACCGCACCCTCCTGGCCGTAGCGGAAGGCGCAGGCCCGGCCGATGCCGCGTCCCGCCCCGGTGATGATGGCGATCTTGTTTTCCAGACGCTTGGTCATGGCTTCCCCTTCGGTTCGTTGAGGTTGAAGGTCGCGCGAAGTCGAGGCTGCCGCAAGGTTCAATTAGTGAAGGTCCTCCGCATTAAATTCTTCCCGCTTTCAGGGCCGAAAGTGGACTTGGCCGGGCCGTTCCCCATATAACCGCGTCATGACGATCCCCTTTCGTAAGATGCATGGGCTGGGCAACGATTTCATCGTGTTCGACGCACGGCAGCGGCCGCTCGCGCCGACGCCGGCGGAAATCCGTGCGCTGGCCGACCGGCATACCGGCATCGGCGCCGACACCGTCGCGGTGATCGTCCCATCCCTGGGCGAGGAAGCGGATATCGCGGTCCGTTTCATCAATGCCGACGGCGGCGAAATGGGCACTTGCGGCAACGCCACGCGCTGCATCGCCAAGCTGGCCTTCGCCGAGACCGGCCGCGACCATGTCCGCATCGCCACCGGCGCCGGCATTCTCGATGCCTGGAAGCAGGGCGAGCTCGTGGCGGTCGATATGGGCACGCCCAGGCTGGATTGGACGCAAATCCCGGTCGCCCGCCAGGCCGACACGCTGCACCTGCCGCTCGATGCCGATCCGGTCGGGGTCAATATGGGCAACCCGCACGCCGTGTTCTTCGTGCCCGATGCCGAGGCGGTGGATGTCGCCACGTTGGGCAGCGGTGTGGAGCGCGACCCGCTCTTCCCCGAGCGCACCAATGTCGAGTTCGCCACCGTCCAGTCCCCCGACCGCATCCGCATGCGGGTGTGGGAGCGGGGCGTCGGCATCACGCAGGCCTGCGGCAGCGGCGCCTGCGCGACGCTGGTCGCGGCGGCCCGCCGAGGGCTCACCGGGCGGAAGGCGACCCTCGCCCTCGATGGCGGCGACCTGACCATCGAATGGCGCGACGACGATCATGTGATCATGACCGGGCCGGCGGCCTTGAGCTTTATCGGTGAGATCGAGGATCATCTCGTCACCTGCTCGGCGCATCGCGCTGAAGCGGCATGAGCGGGCAGGTCCAACCGGCCGTCGATATCCTGACCTTCGGCTGCCGTCTCAACGCCTATGAGT
>CAZNNJ010000079.1:0-12514 GCA_964574305.1 uncultured Rhodospirillales bacterium
GGCGAGATGCAGACCTGCCCGGCATTGCGGTATTTGCCGGCGGCGGCGAGCCGGCTCGTGGCGACGGGGTCGACATCGTCGAACACCAGCACCGGCCCATGGCCGCCCAGTTCCATCGTCGTCCGCTTCATGCCGTCGATGGCGAGCCGCATCAGGTGCTTGCCGACCGGGGTCGAGCCGGTGAAGGAGACCTTGCGGCTGATCGGCGAGGCGATCAGGTGGCTCGACACTTCCGCCGGCTTGCCGAACACCAGCGCCAGCACGCCCGGCGGCAGGCCGGCCTCGGCGAAGGCGCGGGCGATCTCCACCGCGGTGCCCGGCGTTTCCTCCGCCGCCTTGAGGATCACCGGGCAGCCGGCCGCCAATGCGCCGCCGATCTTGCGGGCGGGGGTCAGCGCCGGGAAATTCCACGGCGTGAAGCCGAGGCAGACCCCGACGGGCTCCGGCACCACGCTATGGGTGAGGCCCGGCACGCGGCTCGGCACGACCCGGCCATAGGCGCGGCGGCCCTCCTCGCCGTACCATTCCAGCACATCGGCGGCATAGGCGATCTCGCTCTCCGATTCGGCGAGCGGCTTGCCCTGCTCCAAGGTCATGATCCGGGCGATCGCCGCCTTGCGCTCCCGCATCAGGTCGGCGGCGCGCTTCAGAATCCGCCCGCGCTCATAGGCCGACGTCCGGCGCCAGATCGGAAAAGCCGCCGCTGCTGATGCCAGGGCGCGGTCGAGATCGGCAATGGTGGCATGCGGCAGCTCGGCCAGCGCCTGGCCGGTCGCCGGGTTGAGAACCGGCTCGCTGTCGCGGCCGTCGCCGGACAGGAAGGCACCGTCGATGAAGAGGGCGAGGTCGGTATACATCAAGGTCTCAGCGCACCCGCAGCCCGGCCTGGATGAGACGCGGCAGCAGCTCGTCACGATACCGCGCGACGCCTTCCTCATAGTCGACCCATGAGATTGCCATGCCGTCGATGCCGGCTTTCGAGATATCGCCGATCTTCTCGACAATCTGCTCCGGCGTTCCGACCAGGGGCAGGCCGAAAAAACCCGCCATGTAACGTTCGACCAGACCATCGCGGGCGAGGCCGCGGATCGAATGGGAATTGGGTATGAGCTCCGCCACCCCGGCCTCGCCGGTTACCCGATCGCCTTTTTCCTTGATCACATAGTCGGCATAGGCGCGCGCCTCCTTCTCGGTGTCGCGGCATACGATCCAGCCGCCGCAGCAGACCAGGATGTCGCGGCGATGATTATCCCACGCTGCCTTCTTTGAGCTGATGGCGGCTTCTTCCGCCTGCGTCACGTCCTGCAGCGCAACGAAATTGAGATCGGCATATTTCTGCGCGAACGCGCGGCCGCTCGGGCTGAACCCGGCGCTCATGATCGCAGGCCGCGGACGCTGGAGCGGCTTGGGCTCCGACACGACGGCTTGCCCTTGGTAATATTCGCCTGCGAAATCGAACGGGTCCGTCGCCTCGAACATGCGGCAGAGGAAATCCATCCATTCCGCTCCGGCGGCGTAGCGGTCGTCATGCTCCCGCTGCCGATGGCCGAACATGGCGAAGTCCTGGGTATTCCATCCGGCCACGACATTGAGACCGGCCCGGCCGTTCGACACGTGGTCGAGCGTGGCCAGCATCTTCGCCGCCATCACCGGGTGATAGAGCGGCATATGGAGGGTGGTCAGGATCTGCACGTTGCGGGTGATCGCGGCGGCGGCGGCGGCCCAGGTGAAGGTCTCGAAGACGCGCGCATTGTCGGGCCCCAGAAAGGCCAGATCCTTCCATTTCGCCAGCGGTACGATCGCCTCGATACCGGTTTCGTCGACCGCGCGGATCAGGCGCTGCGAATTCTCCCAGGTCAGCCGAAGCGTCCCATCGGCGTGACTCATCGTGGTGCCACGCTGTGTGTTGGCGCAGAACACCATGAATTTCATCTTGTTCGGGCTGCCCAGCAGGGGACCGGAGCGGCACTCGAGGGTCCCGTCCAGATATGGCGAGGCGAGAGCTTTTTCGGCGAAACGGCTCAGGGCGAACATGCTTGATCCTTCAGGTTGAGCCGCCGGGCGGCAGGGAGGCGAGATGATCGGCGAGGCGCCGGCGGACCGAATCGGCTCTCTCCGCCGTCCAGCCATCGTAGAAGCCCGACCCGCTTTTGACGCCGAGCCTCCCGGAGTCCGTTCGCTCGGTCAGGGCCGGCGACGGCGTCGTGGCGCGGCTCAGCGTCGGCAGCACCACCTCGTGGATCTGCCGGGTGAGGTCGAGGCCGACCAGATCGGCATTCTCGAGCGGCCCCAGCACGGGCAGCCTGAGGCCGAAGCTGCGCTTGATGATGTGGTCGATGTCGGCGGGCGCGCAGACGCCTTCCTCGACCAGCGCGATCGCCTCCCGCCACAACGCATGCTGCAGCCGGTTGCCCGGCACCAGGTCGCGCCGGACATGGACCGGCTCCTTGCCGGCGGCGCGCAGTATGTCCATCGCCGCCAGGACCGACGCCTCGTCGGTGCGCGGCCCCTGGATCACTTCGACCAGCGGGATGATGTCGGGCGGATTCCAGAAATGCGTGCCCAGCACCCGACGGGCGACATCGTCCGGTACCTTGTCCGCCACCACCCCGACCGGGATGACGGAGGAGTTGGTGGCCAGCAGGGTGTAGGCGCCGGCAGTCGCCGCCAACTCGGCGAAGATGGACTGTTTCAACGCCGGAATTTCCGGCGCCGCCTCGATCACCAGCCGGGCGCCGTCGACTGCAAGGGCAATTGAATCGGTGACCGTCACGGCGGGCTGGGCGGCGGCGAGACGCGCGCGGGCGCCGGCATCGGGGTCGCAAACCGCAACCTTGCAGCCTGCGGAGACGAACAGCCGGGCCAGGCCGGCACCCATCAGCCCAGCCCCGATAATCGCGATAGTCGTCCGGTCGATCATGATCGTCCTCAATGGGCAAATCGTCGGTTCGGCCCGGCAAGGCCGCCGCCGATCAGCTTGGGAGCGGTTTCCCGCAGGAAGCAGGCGGCCACGAAGCCCGCAGCAAGTCCCGCCAGGGCCAGCAGGAATGCGTATTGCAGGCCGAAATGCTGCGCGACATAACCTGCGAGGCTGGGCGCGAAGCCGCCGCCCAACGCCTCGCCGGTACCGACCACGACCCCGGTCGCGGTTGCCGTCAGGCAGGCCGGCACGGCCTCGCCGGTCAGCGGCCCGACATTGAGGCAGATCATGCTGTTGGTGAAAAAGCTGATCAGGAACAGCACGATGAACAGCGCGATCTGGTCGGGGCCGAGCTTAAGGAAGATCAATATGGCGGCGAAGGTGATGGCGTAGCAGATGAGGACCACGGTCTTCCGCCCGACCCAGTCCGACAGGCCGGGCAGCACCAGCTGGCCGGTGAACCCGCCGAACCCCATCGCCGACAGCACGAAGCCCATCTGCCGTGTGTCGAGATGCAGCGCATCGACCAGGTAGCTGGGCGTCATCGTCGTCACGACCAGCAGGCAGGTCAGCATGAAGCACATGCCCAGCATGTTGAGCGGCACGTTCCGGTGGCGGAAAATATCCGTCCAGCGCCGCTCCGCCGGATTGTCGTCCGCGGCCTGAGGGGCATCGAGCGTTCCTTGCGTATCGCGGAGCAGGCGGTGAAGCCCGAGGGCGAGCACGAAGCCCGGCAGGCTGACCAGCAGGAAAACCCAGCGCCAGGACGGCAGCACGGCCAGCAGCTGCGTCGCCAGGATCGGGCCTAGCGCCAGCCCGAGGACCGCGTAGAGATTCTGCTGCAGGCCGAGATTGAAACCGCGCCGCGTCGGCTTGGAGGCCTCGATCGTCGCGGCGATGCTCGCCGGTGTGTAAGCACCCTCAGACAGTCCCATCAGCACGCGGAGCAGCAGCAGGCTTGCGAGCCCTGAGGCCAGGCCGCTGCCGCCGGCCAGGATCGAGAACAGGATCACCGCCGGGATCAGCATGCGGCGGCGGCCGATACGGTCCGAAACGCCGCCGGCCGCAAGCGCCGACAAGCCCCAGGCGACCGAGAACGCCGAGGCGATGAAGCCCAGATCCTGGTAGTCGAGGTCCAGCTCCTTCATCATCGTCGGAAAGAGCGGCAGGATGATGAAGCGGTCGAGCCCGACCAGGCCGAACCCGGCCGAGAGCAGCGCGACGGCGCGCCACTCATAACCTCCGTTCCAAACTGCTTCGCCCATCGCCTTCCCCAAGGCCTGTTCAGAACTTGACGCGATCCTGTCCTTTGAGCGCCAGCATCGCCCGCGCTTCGTCTGGCGTCGCGGCGTCGAGGCCAAGCTCCGCCAGAATGCGCCGGATCTTCCTGACCTGGTCGGCGTTGCTCTCCGCCAGCTGTCCGCGACCGATATAGAGGCTGTCCTCCAGCCCGACCCGCACGTTGCCGCCCAGCATGGCCGCCTGCGTGATCAGCGGCATCTGGTGCTTGCCGGCGGCCAGCACCGACCAGACATAATCATCGCCGAACAGCCGGTCGGCGGTGCGCCGCATGAACACGACATTGTCGGGTTCGGCGCCGATTCCGCCCAGTATGCCGAAGACGCTCTGGATGAAGAGCGGCGGCTTCACCAGGCCGCGGTCCAGGAAATAGGCCAGGTTGTAAAGATGGCCGATATCGTAGCACTCGTGCTCGTAACGCGTGCCGAAATCGCCCATCAGTGCGTAGACGCGCGCGATGTCCTTGAACGTGTTACGGAAGATGAAGCTCTCGCTGTCCTGGATGTATTGCTTCTCCCACGGGAACTTCCAGTCGGCGATCTTGCCGCCCATCAGGTGGAAGGCGAAGTTCATCGAGCCCATGTTGAGCGAGCACATCTCAGGCTGGAACCTGAGCGCAGCCGCCAGCCGCTGCTCGACGGTCATGTCCGGGCTGCCGCCGGTCGTCAGGTTCACGACCGCGTCGGTGCTCTGCTTGATGATCGGCAGGAACCGGGCAAACACCTCCGGATCGCCGGTCGGCGACCCGTCGGCGGGGTTACGGGCATGCAGATGCAGGATCGCCGCGCCCGCCTCGGCCGCCTCGATCGCCTGATGGGCAATGTCCTCAGGCGTATAGGGCAGCGCCGGCGACAGCGTCGGCGTGTGGATGGCGCCGGTGACGGCGCAGGTGATGATGACCTTGTTGCCTGGAGCCGCCATGGCTTCACCCCGCCGTATAGCCGCCATCGGCATAGACGATGTGGCCGGTGTGGAAATTGGATGCGGCCGAGCACAGGAAGAGCAGCGGCCCGGCCAGGTCCTCGGGCTCGCCCAGCCGCCCCACGGGAACGCGGGCGAGGAAGCCCTGGCGCACCTTGGTGGCGTTGTCATTGTCTTCGAACATCCAGGCGGTCAGCGGCGATCGGAAGACGGTGGGCGCCAGCGCGTTCACCGTGATGCCATGCTTGCCCCACTCGCAGCCGAGCGCCTTGGTCAGGCCGTCCACGGCGGACTTGGAGGTGCAATAGGCGGAATAGCCGGCCGGATGGCCGAGCTTGCCGCGGGCCGAGGAGGTGAACACGACCTTGCCGCCGCGTCCCTGCGCGATCATCTGCCGCCCGGCCGCCCGGGCTATCAGCCAGGCGCCGGTGACATTGCCCAGCATCACCGTCTCGAACCGGTCCGGGCTCATGTCGACGATCGGCGCGACATCGTTCAAGCCCGAGGCGACGACCAGAATATCGACGCCGCCATAGGCCGTCACCGCCGCCTGGACGATCTCGTCGCAGTCCGCCTCCGTGTTCGGCCGGCGGGCGACGGCGGTGGCCTCGATGCCGGCGGCGGAAAGCTCGCCGGCGAGGGTGTCGAGCTCGGCTGCATTGCCCGCGGCGATGACAAGGCGCGCGCCGGCCTTGCCCAGCGTGGTGCAGACGACCTTGCCGAAGGCGCCGGTCGCGCCGACGACGATCGCCGACTTCCCGTGCACGTCGAACAGATTTGACACGTCGATGGCCGGCAGCGTCATGGTTGCGGCTCCGGATAGGGCATCACGACCAGCATCGACGCGACGCTGTTGCCTTCGTTCTTGATTTCGCGCTCCTCGTCCGGCCCGATGAAACAGCTGTCCATGGGACCGAGAACGATTTCCATGCCCGCGCTGCGCACGGTGATCTCGCCGGCCAGCACGACATAGACCTTCTCCAGGGGCGAGGCGTCGGGTCCGGCCCCGCCTCCGGGCAGGAAGTGGGACAGGCCGGTCCAGAACTTGGTCGGCCCATCCGGCTCGAAGCCCTGCAGCCGCAGGCCCCGCATGTCGAAATGGTTCGGCGCCGTGTAGGGCTTGGCGTCGCCGAAGCGTTTCACCTTCATCGGATCAGGCCTTTCCAGTCTCGATCCGGAACCGGCCCTCGGGATCCAGCATCGCGACCAGCCGCACGATGCAGCCGTCGCCGCGGGTCCAGCGCCACGGGAAGGCGGCGAAGGTCACGCGCTTGCCGGTCACCTTGTCGATATCGCCGCCGATATTCTCGAAGCCGCAGATGCCGGCCGACAGGATCGCGCGGTGGCAGGGCTCCCACTCCGGGAAGTCCTCGATAATCTCGCGGCCGGTCAGCGCCTTGTATTCGGGCCCAAGATGCGGCAGCAGCCCGTGCGGCTTGCCGGGCCCGTGCGGGCCGATCGCCGTTCCCAGGGGATGGTCGAGCGCCTGGGTGTCGGAGCCGATCATCTTGACCTTCTTCTCGACGAACCATTCGCCGGCTTCTTTATAGAAACCGGGCGAGTAGCCGTAGTAAATCTGGTTGTCGCCGTAATATTTGTGCCAGCCGGTATTGACCACGACGATGTCGCCCTCACGGATTTCCGGCCGGGCCTTCTCCAGGTCGTCGGCGGTGATGACCTCCCATTTCTGCTTGGGGATCGAGACGACGACGCCGGTGCCGAAGAAATAGGGCAGGGGCACCTCGTCCATGAAGGGGGTGCCCTCGACGACATGCGCCGGCGCGTCGATATGCGTGCCGGAATGCATCACCGTCGTGATCCGCTGGGTCAGCACGCCCGACTTGGCCATGCCGTGCAACCGCTCGATCTTCACATCCTCGAAATAGGGCCAGCACGGCTGCCCAAGGCCCCAGGGATGGCTCAGGTCATAGAACTCGATCCCCATCCTGTTGCTGAGGTTCGACTCTTCGAATTTGCAAAGATCGGGATTACGCCAATCCATAGTTTCCTCCTGGCCCTCGACTTTTGGCCTTAACCGCGAGGGGCTCGGTCTTAATTTCGATATAGTAGTATCGATATACGGTACAGTTGTCTTTCCTGTCAAGCCGCTTCGTCTTCTGGCACGGCATGGCTGCGATTGCCGCATCGATCGAACTTCTGTGGCGCGCCCCAAGGGTGCGTCAACGGCTTGGTCGGTTGATCGCAAGGCTTTCCGGGAGCGGGAGAATTGGTAATCCCGCTGTATTCGAGGGGGATGGCTTTGGGCAAAAATCCTATCGCAAGGCCGAATCGATGCAGTGGCCCTGTGCGTGATCGGACTGAAAGAATAGTAGGCCCGACTTTGCGAAGCTGGCTGACATACCGCACTTCAATACGAGCGCATCACCGGTGTATGGTCGCGAGTTGCATTGCCGTCGGCGCGAGCGGCTCCGATCCCTGGATTCCGCCGACCGGTCTTGGCAGGCTGCCTCGGTCGGCGGAGCAGACGCTCAGTAGCTGAACGTTTCGCTGAAGGTGCGATAAGGAACTGGCGGGCGGGGGAGCAGCGGCGGGATGTCCTTGCCGGTATAGATCCACACATCGGTTTGCGGCCGGCTGAAGGCGGGCCACTCGCCACCGACGTCGGTCGGCTTGGGCTTGGGCGGAAACCCTGGGGCGTCGACCCAGCTCTTGGCCGCGTCGCTGAAAATCACGCCGTAGACATGCATGTGCCAAATCTTCCAGCCACCGGCGGTCTTCATGAAGTCGACGCCGTAGCGGCACCAGCCGCGATAGGCCATCGGCTTGTGGCCGAGGCCCGAGAGGGTTTCCAACCCGGGCGAATCGAACGTTGCCTTGGCGGTCTGGCCGTCGTCCGCCACGGCGATGATCGGTGTCGCCAAAGTGTGGACATGCATCTCGCCGTTGTGGATCGCCCGCCACGCTTTGTCGTCTGGCCGCTTTTCCTGCGCCATCAGCGCGCTTTTGACGGCAGGGCCGCCGACATAGGCGCCAGGCCCGACTTCCCAGCTCACATCCGGCGAGTCGAGCGCGAACAGCGGCCACACCTTGTCGAACTCGAGCGCGCTTTGATATTCCTCGTAATAGCCCATCAGGTTCTGGACCTCCTGCATGGCTTCCAGCCGCGCGATTCGCGTCTCAAGATTGGCTTGGCTTGGCTCGGATCGGGCCGGCGGAGCGAGCCCGATCGCAATGCTCGAAGCGAGGAGAAGCGCTTTCAGCGCCGCGTGTCCGGTCGTCAGCATCATTTTCTCAGCTCCTCGCCAGTCCTCAGAACTTCGCCGAAATTTGAACGCCATAGGTGCGCGGCGGAGCGATGTCGCCGGCGACGAGTCCGCCCGGACCGCCCTGTGAATTCACGAGCACCGGCGCGTTCTCCAGGTTTTTTATGTAGCCGGTCACGCTCCACGTGCGGGCTGGCGCATCATAGGTGAGGTAGAGATTCGACTTGGTATAGGCCGGCTGGCGGGCGCTCGGCGGTTCAAGGACACTGACCCAGGTGGAACTTTCGAAATGCGTCTCTATGCGCGCCGTCACCGTTCCTTTGGCGTCCAGATCCCAGCTGTGCTCCAGACCCGCATTGATCGACATATAGGGCGCGAACGGCAGCTGGTCGCCCGTGAACGTCCCGCCGCAGCATCCGCCGATGACCAGCGTCTTGAACTTGCTGTGCAGCGGATAAAAAGAGACGTCGATTTCATCGACCGGCGTGAAAAGGTATTTGGCCTCCACCTCACCACCGTAAAGCGTGGCGCCCGCCGCATTGGCTGTATTGATGCCGTAAATTCCCGCGGAGGTGGGATTGATCAAGGAGATATAGTTTATCTGGTAGTTCCGGTAGACGTAATAATACGCATCCGCATTGATCTCGAGCCTGTTGTTCAGGAAACGGTTCTTGGTGCCGATTTCATAGGATGTCAAATGTTCGGGATTATATGTGTTCGGTGCGGCGCCCTGGTAGAAACCGCCCGACTTGTAGCCGGTCGACAGCTTCGCGTAGACCATCGAGGCGGGTCCGATATCGGCCTCGACGCCCGCCGTATAGGTGACGGCATGCCAGGTCATGCCGGCGCCGAAGAGACATTGCGAGAAATCGTAGTAGGTGCCGGAGATCGCGGGTGATTCCGACGTGCTGCACGAATTGATTCTCATCACGCCGTTCACCCCGGCTTCGCCCAGGACGTAGCCTGTCTCCGATTTCCGGTCGACGTTGTAGCGCAGGCCCCCGGTCAGGCGAAGCCAATCGGTGACAGGCACGGTCGCCTGCCCGAACGCGGCGTAGGATTCGGCCAGGTATTTGACTTGGCCTTGCTCGCTCACCTGATTGCCGCTCGCGGCGGTAAATGAATCTGCGTTGGGACCCAGGTTCTGGCCCGAGGTCGGGGTGTTCGAATGCAGGTAATAGAGACCGCCGAGCCATTTGATCGTCGAATCGGCCGATGAAGCCAGCCGCGCCTCGACGGTGGTCTGCCGTTCGGCCGCGGTCTGGTTCTGATCGGTCTCGGACCGCCAGCAATTCAGGCATTGATAGGTATAATCCCGATAGCTCGGGATGACGGTCAGCACGCCGAACCCGAGATCCCAGTCGAGCTGTCCGTGGATACTCCAGAAATCGGCTTTCCGTGCGGCACCGGCGGGATCGGCCGCCGTCCATGGATTGGATGACGTGAAGCTGTTGCCGAGGGCGACAGCGTTTTTTAACCAAGGCTCCAGAGGCGGACCCGCCGGCGGACTCAGTTGAATCTCGCCTTCGGCCGCGCCGCCTTCATGCGTGTCGTCCGCGGTAACGACGAGCTTGACGGTGTCGGTGGGGCGCCACAGCAGCTTCACCCGTGCGGACTGTACGTCCGTGTCGTCGGCTCCGTTTGTCAGGTACCCGTCATGGTTCTCGGTGCCGAACGCTATACGGGCCGCTAAAGTGTCGGTAAGCGGCACGTTGAGATAGCCCTGAGTCTGCACCAGGCTGTAATTGCCGAATCCGACCGAACCGCCGGCTCCGTAGTCGAACGTCGGATCGTTGGTTACGATATTCACCACGCCGGCAACCGCATTGCGGCCATAAAGCGTGCCTTGCGGGCCGCGCAGAACCTCGATGCGATTCACATCGTAGAGGCCGGCGCGCGAATATTCCGGCTCCGACTGGTAGATGCCGTCGATGTTCAGATTGACCTCGGGGTCGCCGATGTTGGAGGGCACGCCCGTGCCGATGCCGCGTATGTAGAAGGTCGGTCCGTCCTCGCCTTCGAGCAGCCTGACCGCACCGACATTCATCATGACCTGGTCCAGCTGGGTCTGACCTTGGCGGGCGAGCTGGGCGCCGGACACGGCCGCGATCGACGACGCCGTTCTTTGCAGATCCGTCTCACGCTTTTCGGCGGTCACAACGATGGTTTCGATCTGATCGGCGCCGGAAGCCGCCGGAGAAGCCACCGTCTGCGCTGAGCCGTGGCCGGTCCACATCATCGGCAGGGCGGCTGCTGACATCATAAGAAGCTTTCGCATTATTTTCCTCTCGGTAGGCGCCGGAACCCGCTATGTCCGTTCTTCCCCGCGCGCTGTGGCGTAGTCTGAAATGTTGGTTCAATGTTTTCTGCGCCCCGAAACTGCTCAGTCGGGTCATTTTTCGTCAAAACGAATATTTCGATCCAAGCTATTGAATTTATCGATATGAAGTTGGCAAGATATGTTTCGGAAGGGTTCCCATCGATATCGACCTCATCGATTCGATTTATCGGTATTGTCGATTTGACGGCCTACTCTTGGCGGTGCTTGTAAGGTTTCGCGCAGGCTTCTACCTCAATCCGGTGGAGGGGCACACCAGCCGAGGACGCACCATGATGGAACAGTTGCCGCATTCGACGTTCGAAGAAGAGGAGAACTTGCTGAAGTTCATCCTCTGTGCGCGCCGCAAGCGCGAGGATACCCAGGAGCGGTATTTCTACGAGTGGGGCAATATCCATGTGTCGCTGATGCTCACGACACCGGAGGTCATGACGATCTTCAAGCGGTATGCGCAGCACTATGCGATCGCCGGCGTCAGCGACGACATGCTGATCTTTCCACGATCGCCAATGGAATGGGACAATATGGCCGACCATTGGCTGGCCAGTTATGAGGACCTGCTCCTGTCGGTGACGGCCAAGGGCTATGTTCAGCGGATGCAGCCGCACGCATTCGGCGACAAGGCGTTCCATCTCGCGCTCATGCGCGGCCGGACACTGTTCCGGCGGCCGGGATTTCGCTCGGGTGGCGGCGTGAAGCTGGTCCACTGGCTCAAGAAGCGGCCAGACATCTCAGTCGATGATTTTCGCAGCCTGTGGCGGGAAGTTTATGCGCCCGCCTTTCTGAAGGCCGCTGGCGGTGGACGGCTCATCCGGAAATACGCGCAGAACTGTGCCGTCGGGCTCGATCCGGAGATGTTCCAGGGAACCTTGTTCGCTCATGGCGACGTCGGCGAATTCACCGGGATCGAAGAGATATGGTTCGACGATCTCGATGCGCTCGCACAGGTGGCACGCGACCCGGTGATCGCCGATACGGTCCGCAATGGGACCGCAGACTTCGTCGACCCTGTCGGGTCGTTCTCGATGGTGACGACCGAGCGTGTCGTTTACGATTTCGTGACGCCGGGCGAAATCAGCCCGCCGCCCGCCATTCTCAATCCCGACGGCCTGGAGGCGAGAGCAATCGCGCAGGGCTATCGGGACTGGGCCATACCGAAGCCGCCCGCGGACGCACCCTGATTATGCCGAAACGGGCGGTTCATGCGCGGACAACCGGTCGATGAGCCACAGAAGGGCGGGATCGGTGTTGAACAGCGAATGCCATTGCGCGGCGATTCTGACCGAAGGGATTTCGAACGGGACCGGCGAGATCTTGAGCGGCAGCCATTTGCACATCAGAAGCGCCAGTCGGCGATGCATGGTGGCGACGCGGTTGGTGCCCAGCAGGAAATGCGCCATGTCGCTGAAGCCGGGCACCACGACCTCGACGCGGCGCTCGATGCTTTGGGTCCGCGCAAACCAGTCTTCGAAGGTCGGATATTGCCAACGGCCGTGCGATACCGAGACATGGCCAACCTTCTCGTAGGTTTCGCGGTCGATGACCCGGTCAAACGCGCAGTTGTCCTTGCAGGCGATGACGACATAGTCGTCCGTGAACAAGCACCGCTTCGGATGGTCCGGCAGCAGATAACGCTCGGCCACGATCAGCAGGTCGACCTCCGCCCGTTCGACGCGGTCGGTCAGCGGATCATCTTCCAGCGCGCCGATCGAAAAGCGTATGGTGGGCGCGAGGTGGAAAATTTCCCGGCCCGCGGCGGGCACCAGGACGCGGATCACGTAGTCGGTCACCCGCGGGGGCACACGGCGGCCC
>CAZNNJ010000080.1:0-12450 GCA_964574305.1 uncultured Rhodospirillales bacterium
AGCCTTCGTGCGCGCAGCCCCAGCTCCAGGTGTTGCGAAACCACAAAGTCGGCAACCCGTGGAGCGGCCCGGCCCCGGAACGGCGAACACGGCGAGCCGGTCCGGTCCGACAATGCGCACGTCCCCGGTGTCGGGCAGCGGCAGGGGCGTGTCGAGATTGGGCGAGCGGACGATCGGCCGGCGGTCGGCGTCGAACAGCGTGTAGGAGAATTTCCGTTCGGTGCTCCGATAGGCCTCCGCCCAGATCGGCGGCGGCGTCACCGTCGCACGGCCATCGGACCCTTGCCCAAGGCCGGACAGCAGCTCGCGCGCCTGGTCCTGCAGGGTCCGCTTCTGGAAGGCTTTCAGCGTGTTGTGCGCCTCGCCGTAGAAAAACAGCGAGGAGGCGGCCAGACCGGCGATGAAGACGACAAGCAGGGACAAGGTCAGCCGCCGCCTGAGGCCGGGTGGGCGCCTCATGCCCCATCTCCTGCAGCGGGGTCTCCGGCAACCAGGCGGTAGCCGATGCCGCGCCTGGTTTCGATATGGACGCCGGCCTGGGCCGCGGCCAGCCTCCTGCGCAGGCGGGACACCGCCGCTTCCAGCGCATTCGGTGTGACCGGATCGTCGAAAGCGTAGAGGCGGCCCTCCAACACGTCCTTGATCACGATGCGGCCGGCGGCGCGCAGCAATTCCTCCAGCAGATCGCTTTCACGGCGCGGCAGGTCGAGCGCCATATCCCCGACCGTCGCCGCGCGGGTGGCGCTGTCGAAGGTGAGCGCGCCGCAAGTGAAGATGGTTGCGTCGCGCGGGCCGGGGCGGCGCAGCACGGCGCGCAGGCGCGCCTCCAGCTCGATGAGGTCGAACGGCTTCACGATATAGTCGTCGGCGCCTTCATTGAGGCCGCGAACCCGATCCTCCAGCCCGTCGCGCGCCGTCAGGATCAGCACGGGCAAAGGGTCCGCCTTGCGCCCCCGAACCTCACGGAGAATCTCCATGCCGTCGGCGTCGGGCAGGCCGAGATCGAGGATCAGGGCGTCGTACGCGGTCACCGCAAGTGCCGCGCGCCCATCCTCGGCGCTGGCCACGGCATCGATGGCGAAGCCGCGCTCGCTCAAGTGGCCGGCGATCATCCCGCGCAGCGCTCCATGATCCTCGAGAAGCAGAATCCGCATCACCCTCTCGCGGCAGCACCTTAGCCGAAGATTGCCCGGCGAGCCTGACCGAACGCTGACGGAACCCCGTCAGCGCGCCGTCAGCTTCTGCCGGCAATGCTCCAGCATACACGGCGCGGCACGGCAAGGGGGCTTCGGATGCGTTGTCTGTTGCCGTTTCTTTCGGTTCCGGCCGTGCTCGCGGCCGCTCCGGCATTGGCTCAGCCCGACCGCGACGATGACGAGCCCGCGCCGCCGCTGACCGAAATCGTGGTGACGGCGCAGCGGCTCGACGTCGCCAGGGCCAGGATCGAGCCCAGCCTCGGCGCGTCGACCTACACGCTCTCCAACGAAGCGGTGGAGAACCGGCCTAGCGGCGAGACGACCAATCTCGCCCAAATCCTGCTGCAGGCGCCAGGCGTCACCCAGAGCGGCGGCGGGCAACTGCGCGTCCGCTCGCAGGCCAGCCTGCAATATCGGATCAACAACGTCATCCTGCCGGAAGGCCTCACCGATATCGGCGAGAGCCTGAGCGCCCGGCTGGCCGAGCGGGTCGAGCTGATCACCGGCGCGCTGCCGGCCCAGTACGGGCTTCAGGTCGGCGGCATCGTCAATGTCACGACCAAGAACGGCGCCTATGGCGAGGGCGGTCAGGTCGAGCTCTATGGCGGTAGCCATGGCGAGGTGCAGCCCGCCTTCGAATATGCCGGCGCGGTGGCCGATACCAACCTCTTCGTCTCCGGCAGCTATCTGGGCAGCGATACGGGGCTTGCTTCGCCCGATGGCAGCGGTACGCCGTCTCACGACCATACCGACCAATTCGAGGGCTTCGCCTTCCTCGACCGCATCCTCGACGATGAGACGCGAATATCGCTGATCCTCGGAATGTCGAATGAGCGGTTCCAGATTCCCTATGCGGAAAATCCGCTCGACGCCGGCGGCAGCCAGCGCGGAACATCGCAGTACGGCGTCGTCAGCTATCTGCGCTCGGGCGACCGGTTCACGCTGCAGGTTTCCGGCTTCGCCCGCTATTCGACATTGGGCCTGCACCCCGTGGCCGACGACGCGCGGTCAGGCCAGACGGTCGCCGATCGCGATTTCGCGGGCGGCCTCCAGGTCGAGGGCGTCTATGATGCAAGCGCCGAGCACACGCTGCGGGCCGGCCTCACCGCAAGCTCGGATCATGAGAAAAGCATGCCCGATATCGTCGTGGGCGTATCCAGCGAGACCCGCCGTGAGATCAGCGCCTTCATTCAGGATGAATGGAAGCCGCTGGAGGGGCTGACGGTGAATGCCGGGCTGCGTCTAGATCACGTGAATACGTCCGGCGGCAATGGCCAGGTCAGTCCACGTATCAATCTGGTCTGGAGCCCGGCCGAGGGCACCACGGTTCATGCCGGCTATGCCCGCTATTTCGTGCCGCCGCCCCTGGATGGGAATTTCGGCGCCCCGCCAAGCCCGAAGGCCGATCCGGCGCGGGCCGAGAGCGACGATTATTACGATGTCGGTGTGGAGCAGAAGCTCGGCGGGCTGACGGTCGGGCTGGACGGTTACTGGCGTGACGCCGCCAACCTGATCGACTTCGTGCCGGTGGGCGCGGGCGCGCTGCCCAGGAGCTTCAACTATGCCATCGGCCGCGTCCGCGGCGTCGAATTCAGCGCTACCTACGCCGAGGGGCCGTTTTCGGCCTGGGCCGATCTGGCGATCGGCGAAGGGAAGGGGCAGGGGATCGTGTCGAACCGGTTCAGCTTCACCTCGGCCGATCTCGTCTTCGCCCGGCGGAACTTCGTCAATCTGAGCCAGGACCAGACTTGCACCGCGTCCGCCGGGGCGTCCTACAAATGGGGTCCGGCCCGGCTTTCAACCGATCTCATCTATGGCAGCGGCCTCAGGCGGACCGCGCAGGGTGGCGCGCCCAACGCGGCCGTTCTGCCGGACTATGTCCAGGTGAACGCCGCCATGGTCTACCGCATGGAAGGTCTTGGCGGTCAGCCGCTCGACCTCCGCCTCGATGCGATCAACTTGCTCGACCGGCGCTATGCGCTGCGCGACGGCAGCAGCCTCGGCGGCGGCGTTCCGCAATGGGGACCGCGGCGCGGCGTTTTCATAGGGGTGGAGCAGTCTTTCTGACCGGCGCGCGAAAGGTGCTGCAACGAAACTGTCATGATTCTCGTGCAATGGCGCGTGCTAGTTGCTTTCAAAGTTTCGAGTTTCCTTGCTGACGACAGGTTCGCGCCATGCCCCGGCTTCAAGACCAGACCTATGCCCGGCACGTCGCGCCGCTGCTGGCTATGGCCACCCGGTTTCTTCAGGCCGGCCAGCCGGCGCAGGCCATCGCGCCGTTGCGCGATGCGGCGCTGCTGCAGCCGTCCAACGCCACGGTCTGGCATGATCTGGGCCTGGCCTGTCTCGAGGTTGGGCTTGTACCGGATGCCATCGGTGCGCTTCGGCAGGCGGTCGGCAGCAATCCTCGCTACACGGATGCCTATTTCCGCCTCGGCATCGCGCTCGAGAAAGCGGGCGATCTGCGCGGGGCGATCCTGGCCTATGACCGCGCCACCGAGTTGCTGCCGTCGCTGACCGAGGCCTGGTTCCGCGCCGGCGCCCTGGTCTTCATGCTCGGCCATCGCGACGAGGCGATCGGCTGCTTCCGCCGCGCCGCCGCGACGGGGCCCAGGACCAGCTTCGGCCGCCTCGGTGCCGCGCGGGCGCTGCTGACCGAGGATCGCGACGCGGAGGCCGAGAAGGTGCTGCGCCAGACGGTGGCGCTCGACCCTTCCAACGCCATGGCGCACGACCTCTTGGGCAACCTGCTCGCCGAGTTCGGCCGCTTCGACGAGGCCGAGGCCTGCTTTGCCCGGGCGATCGAGCTCGCCCCCCTGCTGGCCGGGAGCTATTACGACCTGGTCCGCTGCCGCCCGGTGGCCGACGATGACGGCCTGGTGGCCAGGATGGAGTCCGCGCTCGATACGCCAGGGCTGGAGGTGGCGCAGCGCCACCGGGTTCATCTGGCGCTGGGCAAGGCGGCGGACGATCTTGGCGACTATGAGCTGGCGATGAAGCATTTCGATGCCGCCGACGGGGTGCGCCGCCTCTCGGTGGCGTTCAATTCCGCCGCGTTCGACGCCGAGATCGACCGCATGATCGCGCGCTGCACGCCCGATTTGATCGCCCGGGCGGCCGAGCTGGGCGGTGGCGACACCACCCCGATTCTCGTCATCGGCATGCCGCGTTCCGGCACCACGCTGGTCGAGCAGATCGTCTCCAGCCACCCCGATGTCGCGGCTGGCGGCGAGCTCAATTTCTGGAATGAGCGGGGCGCCGTCTGGCATCAGGCCGGGCCTGCGGGAATGGAGCCCGAATTTCTCGGGAAGGCGGCGGCCGATTACCTAAGCCAGCTGCGCGAGATCGGGCCGAAGGCGGCGCGGGTCAGCGACAAGATGCCGTTCAACTTTCTGTGGGCCGGGCTGATCCATCTGGCCTTCCCGCGTGCGACGATCATCCACTGCCGCCGCGACGCGATCGATACGGCGCTGTCGATCCACCAGACCCATTTCCACCCGGGCCTGGCCTTCCCGACCGGCGGGCCCGAGCTGGTCGCCTATTTCGACAGCTATCGGCGGCTGACCGACCATTGGCGGGATGTTCTCCCGGCCGACCGGTTCGTCGAGGTCGAGTACGAGGATCTGACCGGTGCGCCCGAACCGGCGATTCGGCGAATCGTCGCCGCCTGCGGCCTGCCGTGGGATGAGGCCTGCCTGCGGCCCGAGCGCAATCCCCGCGCGGTCAAAACCCCCAGCAAATGGCAGACCCGCCAGCCGATCTATCGCAACTCCGTCGCCCGCTGGCGGCGCTATGAACCCTGGCTCGGGCCGCTGGCCGCGCTGTGCGGGGATAAAAATCTAAGTCAAGAAAATTAAGATTAAGATTTTATGACATAAATATTCATTTTCCCTAAATTATGTTATTTTGATTCGCGTTGAGACATGGCTCTCGAAAAATAGAGCCTACCCCATGTAAATGTCACAAATGTGTTACCTAAGGCAGGTATTTTCTCGGGAAGTCCGGGATTTTTTCCCGAGGTTCATAAATCTGTAGCAGGTCATCTGTATAGGTTCCGGCAGTCGACTGACGACTGTCGCATCCGGTGGCGCGTTTCGCGCCTCGACCGCGATACCGCGCAGCCTATTCCGGTTGGTGGTCAAGAAAACCTATTGGAGATCCGTGAATGTCTCGAAAGATGTCTCGATCGAAGCGGCTTCGCCCGCTTGCCGGGCTGGTGGCGGCAGGACTCGCCGCGCCGGCGTTCGCCAATCCGTCCGTGCCGTTCCCGACCTACCAGACCGGCATTCAGGCCAACGGCTCGTACGTCGTCGGCAACGGCCAGGTGATCACGCCGGCCGGCACCCAGGTGGATCTGGGCGACCGCATTCGCGCCAAGGCTGTTGCGCTGAACCCTCGCGCCGCGACCCACACCGCCGCCGTCCTCACGCTCGGCGCGCATCAGGCGGTCGAGGTGTTCAACACCCAGACCGGCGAAGTGCTGCAGAACTATCTGCCGTTCGGCGACTCCAGCGGCAGCTATAGCGGCATCGCCTACTCGGCCGACGGCAGGACGCTGATCTTCAGCCAGGACAGCAGCAACATCGCCATCGCCCATGTTCAAGCGAACGGCCTGCTGGCCGACTTCGCCCATGTCGGCGTTCCGCCGGACAACAGCTTCATCCAGTGCTTCCCGAACAGCCCGCTGGGCGACTACGGCCGCGCCTGCGGCACGTTCTACTCGACCAGCACCTCCTATCCTGGCGGAGTCGCCTTCTCGAAGGACGGCAAGAGCGCCTACGCGCTGTTGAACCAGAACAACACGCTGACCAAGATCGACCTGACCGCGGCGAAGCCGGCCGAGGGCACCCAGATCCGCGTCGGCAACGCGCCGCACAGCATCGTGATCGACGGCACCACCGCCTATATCAGCAATGAAGGCGGCCGCCCGGCGACCCAGGCCGACTTCCAGATCTACTCCGCCGGCACCCCGATCGTCGCCGACAACAAGACCGGCCAGGCGATCACCGGCACCGTTTCGGTCGTCGACCTGACGACCATGACGGTCACCGGCACCATCGATACCGGCCTGCACCCGACCGGCATGGCGCTGTTCGGCACCTCGCTCCTGGTCACCAACACCTATGACGACACGATCTCGGTCATCGACACCGCGACCAATAAGGTGTCGCGCACGATCGACCTCGCTTTGCCGATCAAGGTGCCTGGCCAGGCCAAGCAGGCCTATGGCGCCGCGCCGTGCTCGATCGCGGTCGATGCCCACGCCGGCGTCGCCTATGTCGCGCTCTACAACGCCAATGCGGTCGCGGTCGTCGATCTCAGCGGCGGCGCGACGAAGCCGGTCCTCGGCCTGATCCCGGTCGCCTACGCCCCGGGCTCGGTCGTCCTCGACAAGGTCAACAAGCAACTGATCGTCGCTAACGACAAGGGCGTCGGCACCCGCTACTCGTTCGAGACCGATCATGGCGTGACCGGCTACAACACCCATCAGGACAACGGCACGGTTTCGATCGTTCCGATCCCGGACACCGCCACGCTGGCGACCGATACGACGCAGGTCGCCCAGAACAACCACTGGGACCTGACGAAGAACATCGCGTCGGCCTCCGGCGGCAGCAAGTCGGCCACGCCGGTCGCGATCCCGGCCAAGATCGGCGATCCGTCGCTGATCAAGCACGTCTTCCTGATCATCCGTGAGAACCGCACCTACGATCAGATCCTGGGCGACGTGAAGAAGGGCAACGGCGACGCCTCGCTGGCCGTTTTCGCCGGCAAGGACACGCCCAACGCCCACGACCTGATCAAGCGCTGGCCGCTGTTCGACAACTTCTATGACCCGAGCCGCCAGTCGGCCGATGGCCATCAGTGGATCGTCGAGGCGATGGCGCCCTATGCCGACGACATCGAGTCGCCGGACTGGGACCGCTCCTATCCGGGCGGCAATGCCGGTGACGCGCTGGCTTACACCAAGAAGGGCTTCCTGTTCTCCGAGGCGGTGGCGCACGGCCTGAAGACCAAGATCTACGGCGAATATGTCGAGAACCAGACCAAGGCCGATGTCCTGAACAAGCAGAAGGACAGCGGCTGGACCCTGCTCTACAAGGACTCGCAGAACTTCGAGGCCGGCAAGGAGACGACGCTGAAGTACCAGAAGGCGATCAAGGTCTTCTCCACGATCCCGGTCGTGTCGAAGCACCTGGTCCCGAACTTCCCGCAGTTCGACCTCAACATCCCCGACCAGTACCGCGTCGATGTCTGGCTGCAGGACTTCAACAAGGACGTGGCGGCCAACGACGTGCCCGCGCTGAGCATCCTGTGGGTGATCGACGACCACACCGGCGGTCCGCCCAACTCCGATGCCCAGCAGGCCGACAACGACCTCGCCGTGGGCCGGATCATCGACTATATCAGCCACAGCAATGTGTGGGGTTCGTCGGCGATCTTCATCGAAGAGGACGACGCGCAGAACGGCGTCGATCATATCGACGGTCATCGCAGCCCGGCCTACATCATCAGCCCCTTCGCCAAGCAGACCGGCGACGTCGATCACACCTACTACACCCAGGTCAACATGACCCGGACGATCGAGCAGATCCTCGGCCTGCCGCCGATGAACCAGTTCGATCTGGTGGCCTCGCCGATGTCGACCGCCTTCATCAAGGGTGCACCCACCACGGCTGAGCTCGCGCCGTTCACCCATTTGGCGAACCAATACGGGCTGGACTGTGGCGTGAACGGGAAGGTCTGCTCGTCGGCCGCCAGCGGGGCGGGCACCGCCGATGCGCAGGCGGCCTGGACGAAGGCGAAGCACCAGATGTTCGTGGGCAAGACGACCAAGCCGGACTCGGTGGATGTCGACGCACTGAGCCATCTCAACTGGTACGAGGCGACCGGCTTCGCCCGGCCCTATCCGGGTGAGACCGCCATCCGCATGCCGAGCGAGTTCAAAAACCTTCTGGTCGGTCGCAAGTCGGCCGACAATGACGGCGACGGCGACGAAGACTGATTTCGGTAGGTAGTAAACTGAGGACCCTCTCCCCATCTGGGGAGAGGGTTTTTTTATGTGCGGTCGTGAGGCCGGCGGCCCAGTTCAGAGCGGTATGGGTTTAATTCGATTCCGATAAACCCATCGTTGTTGCGGGGAGCGTAGCGACGAAGCAATCCAGGGGCCGCTAGCCATACACCTGTCGGTAAGGCCCTGGATTGCTTCGCTACGCTCGCAATGACGTGTGATGGGGGGAACCTGAACGCTTGATCGTCAACCAATCGCGACCCCGGCGGCCATCGCGGCTTTGATCAGTTCCAGGTCGGTGGCGATATTCAGCTTGCCGCGCAGCATGGTCTTGCGGTTGGCGACGGTCTTCTCGGCGACGCCGAGGCTTTGCGCGATCTGGTCGGCCCGCTTTCCCGCCAGGATCAGCCGCAGCAGCTCCATATCCTGCGGCGACAGGTTCTGGAACGGGTCCTCGGGCTGGGTCGCACGCTGAATGGCGAGGTCCTGGGCGATGGTCGGCTGCAGATAGGGCTGGCCCTGCAGCGCCTTGCGGATCGCCTCCAGGATCAGCTCGGGCCCCGCGCTCTTGCTGAGATAGGCCAGCGCGCCGCCCTTGAGGCAGGCCGCCGCCGACAGCGTGTCATCATGCATGCTGAGCACCACCACCTTGGCGGCGGGGTCCTCGGCCTTCAGGCGCCGGAGCACCGACAGCCCGCCCTGGTCCGCCAGGTTGAGGTCCAGCACAGTGATCTCCGGCCTGGCTTCGAGAAATCTGGCGATACCCTCGGCGGCGTTCGCAGCCTCTAGCACCGTCGCCTCGAACTCGATGGCGAACAGCCGGCCCAGGCCGGCGCGAAGCAGCGGGTGGTCGTCGACGATCAGGATATTCATACGGCCTCAAGCCCGAGAATGGCGGGGTCGGCCCCGTTCTGGCCCGGCCGGTGCGCCAGCGCAACCGGTAAACGCGCGGCGATGGCCGTTCCTTGCCCGACGCCGCTGGCAACGTTGAGCGAACCGCCCAGCGCCTCGATCCGGTCCCGCATTCCGGACAAGCCGAATCCTGCCTTCGCATGGTCGCCGATACCCGACCCGTCGTCGCGCACCTGGACGATGACGGCGTCAGGCTCCTGGATGCAGTCGATCGAGACATGCCGGGCGCCGCTGTGGCGGACGGCATTGCTGACCGCCTCCTGCAGGATGCGGTGGAGCGGCAAGGCCTGCTCGGCCGACAGCTCCGGCCAGCGGTCCCACGGCGCGACGTGCCAGGTGATTTCCGGGCAGCGTTCGCGCCAGAACCCGGCCAGATCGGCCGTCGCGGCGCCCAGGTCGAACGGTTCGGCGGATTCGAGGTGCAGGCGGCCGATCATCCGGCGCACCAGCCCCTGCATCTGGTCGAGCACCAGGCCCAGCCCCTGGGCGCAGTCCTCGACCGCGTCCCGCCGCTCCCCCTGGTTCAGCCGGATCAGCGCCGAGACGTCGAGATTGGCCGCCAGCAGGCAGGGACCCAGCTCGTCATGCAGGTCGCGGGCGATATCCCGCCGCTCGCGTTCCTGGACGGCGAGCAGTTGGGCGGTCAGGGCGCGGGTTTGCCTCTGCATCGTCTGCAGCTGCTCGGCCATGCTGTCGAAATGCCGGCCGAGCAAGGCGACCTCGGTCGGGCCGGCCGTGCCGATCCGCGCCGAATAATCGCCGCCGCCGATGCGCGACAAAGCGCCGGCAAGATTGCCCAGCGGGCGCAGGCTGCGGGTCAGCCCGGCCATCACCAGGGCCAGCGTCGACGCCGAGACCACGACCACCGCCAGCAGGCCGATGCGGATCAGCTGCCATACTCTGGAAAGCTCGGCCGACGGGTCGGTCGCGATCACGATTTCGCCTGCGTTCTTACCGTTTATCGAGACCGGAATCTGCTGGATGCTCGGCCGCACGCCCAACAGCGAAAACAGCCAGGACGGTGTGGCGGCGGCGGTTTCGGCCGGGGCATCGTCGTCGTCCGGCACCTGCGATGTCACCGCACCGTTTTCCAGATAGCGGGCATGCAGGTGATGCCGCGCCTCGAGCGACTGCAGCAGCTCGGTGATCCGGTCGGAGGACTCAGCCTCCTCAGCCTCCTCGGTCAGCCGCGCCTCGACCAGCTGCCGCGCCAGCTTGGCGTCGGCGTCGATCTCGGACTTCACCCAATGCGAGGCGACCACGGTAATCAGGATCATGCCCGCCGCCAGGCTGATCAGCAGCGCGCCGGCGACCAGTGCGACCAGCTGTGTTCTGAGAGTCATCGGCCGAACTCCGTCCGCGATGGCGGCGAAGATACCAGCCGGGCCGCCGGCCGGTCCAGCGAATGGCTAGCTAGAGGTAGGACAGCCACCAGTCGCTGCGCCGCCGCTTCACGCCGACCCACCAGCGGCAGATCGGATAGACGATCGCGACGGTGGCGGTCCAACCTATAGGGCTGGTCCAGACGGTCCGACGGGCGCTATCGAACGGTCAGCGCACCGTGACCTCGATCTCGGGCGAGCTCGCGTCGCCGAACGGGGTGCGGGCGCGGAAGCGGTGCTTGCCGGGGGCGAGCGGCCAGCGCAGCGTGTCGCCGGCGCCCGCGACCTGGAACGGCCGGTCGTCGACATACCAGATCACCTGCGGCACGCCGGCATCCGGCATCAGGCGCAGCGGCAGGAAGGCGAGATCGGCCGGCATTTCCGGATTGCGAATGAAAGTCGCGTGGTTGTTGGGTGTCGCGATCCTGAGCCGTGGCGCCGGCACGGGCGTCAATGACGCGATCTCCAAAGCCGGGGCAGGTGCCTGCGGCAGGACCTCGGTCAGCAGATGGTCGCAATTTCCACCGCTGGGCTTGCCGGTGGCAGCGCAGATGATGGCGGGCTTGAGGCCGGCGGGCGGGCGGAATTCGCCGTCCGCAAGGCCGTCGCTGTCGGGGCCGTGTAGGTCGATCAGTATGTCGTGCGCGACCGTCGCCGCGCTGGTCGCGCCCGACAGGCCCGCCATCGGCCGCCCGTCGGGCCGGCCGATCCAGACGCCGACCAGATACTTCTCGGAATAGGCGACGACCCAGGCATCGCGATAGCCCTGGCTGGTGCCGGTCTTGACCGCGACCGGGAAGGGATACTCGGTCGAGCCCATGCGGGCGAAGCTGGGCAGCCGCGCCATCGGATCGGCCAGAAAGGCGGTGATCTCCCGCGCCGTCCGGGCGCTCAAAACCCGTCGCGGCTCGGGCAATTCCTGCCCCTGATACCATCTGAGCGGCAGCAGCACCCCGTCATTGGCCAGCGCCTCATAGGCGGTGACCAGCCGGTCAAGGCCTGTGGGCAGGCCGCCGACTGCTAAGGTGAGACCGTAACGTTCGGCCGGCCGGTCGCCGTCATGCAGGCCCAGATTGCCGAGGAACCAGTGGGTCTGGGTCAGGCCGGTAAGGCGGATCAGCTTGGCCGCCGGCACGTTGCGCGAATTGCCCAGCGCCTGGCGCGGCAGCAGGGGCCCCAGGAACCGACGGTCGGCATTGTCGATGCCGGTGCCGTTGTCGGGATCGTCGATCAGGATCGTGCTGGGGGCGATATCGCCGCGCTCCAGCGCCTGGGCATAGATGAAGGGCTTCAGCGTGCTGCCGGGCGAGCGGGCGCGCAGCGCGTAGTCGATCATGCCCGACTGGGCCGTGGAATAGCGGCTGGACCCGACCAGCGCGAGCACCTCCGCGGTCTTGGGATCGACCACCATCACCGCCATCTGCTCCGCACCTTGCGCCCGTAGCGTGTCGAGGCGCAGGCGCGCCAGCTCCGTCACCCGCTCTTCCAGCTTGAGATCGACGGTGCTGGCAATTCGCTCGGGCCGCGCGGTGGCGGTCAAGGTCTCGGTTTCCAGCACCAGATGCAGCGCGTCGGCCGGGCGGGGCGGGTGCTTCTGGATGACCAGATGGTCGATATCGTCCTCGGCGTGGGCGAACTCGGCATCGGTCAGCACATGCTGGTCGTGCAGCCGGGCGAGCGCGCGATGGCCGCGCTCGACCGCGCGCAGCCGGCCGCCCTCGGTCGACGGGTTCATCGCGGCCGGCGATTGCGGAATGGCGGAGAGCAGCGCGATCTCTGCCCAGCTCAGATCCTCGACCGGCTTGTCGAAATACCAGCGCGCGGCATGGGCGATGCCGTGGCTGTTCTGGCCGAACGGCACCAACCGCAGATATTGCTGCAGCACCCGCTCGCGGCCATAGCGCGCGGTCATTACGATGGCGGTCGCGGTCTCGAATCCCGACCGCAT
>CAZNNJ010000081.1:0-10556 GCA_964574305.1 uncultured Rhodospirillales bacterium
TATGGCCGGCCCTGGTATTATATCGGCGGTCACGAGGATCCGCGCCACAAGGGCGAACGTTCGGATCTGGCGGACGAGGTCACCGTCCCGGACGTGCTGATCCAGCCTCATTCGGCGCCTTTGCAGATCGCCTTCTACACCGGCAGCCAGTTCCCGGCGGAATACCGGGACAGCGCCTTCATCTCGCTGCATGGATCGTGGAATCGTGCCAGCCGCACCGGCTACAAGGTCGTGCGGGCGATCCTGAAGGACGGCAAGCCGACCGGCGAGTATGAGGACTTCCTGACCGGACTTGTCACCCGTGCCGGCACGGTCTGGGGCCGTCCGGTCGGCGTGGCGACGGCGCATGACGGGGCGCTGCTGATCGGCGAGGATGGCAACGGGATGATCTGGCGGGTGACCTATACGGGCGGCGCGGCCGCGAAATGAGGCATTGTTGAAAACCCGGGAGCCGGCGGACAGCGAAACGGGCGAAGACGGCGCACCGCCCGTCGTTCCCCGCCGTGTCCTGCGTTCCGGCCAGCTCGTCATGATCGCACTCGGCTTTGCCGCACTGATCGCGATGACGCTGGTGTCGGTCATCCTGGCCCAACGCAACCGGGAGGCGTTCGCACTGGCGAGCCACACCCAGGCCGTGCTGAGCGATACGAACCGGTCGGTCGAGCTGATCGAAGACGCCGAAACCGGCCAGCGCGGCTTCCTGCTGACCGAACGCGAGGCCTATCTCGAGCCCTATAATTCCGCCATCGGGACGGCACCCGACCGGCTGGACCTTCTCGTCGCGGAAACCGCCGGCCTGCCCATCGCCGCGGATGCTGAAAGATTGCGCGCAGCCGGCAAGGAGATGCTGGCCGAGCTCAAGGATACGCTCGAACTTTATCGGTCCGACGGGCGCGGGGCCGCGCTGAGCGAGGTGATGTCCGACCGGGGCAAGCATCTGATGGACCAGGTCCGGGCAGTGGCGGCCACCATCCGGACCAATCAGGAGCGGCAATTGCTGACGCGCCTGGAGATTGCCGGAAGAACCGGCCGGATCATGGAGATCGCCCAAATCGGCACAGCCCTGCTGGTCGTGATCATCTCGCTGTTCACCGGCGCCGGCTTCTACCGCAACATCCGCGCCCTGCGTCTCGCCCAAGGCGATCTGGCGGCGGCCAACGCCAATCTGGAAAAGATCGTCGAGGCACGGACCGCCGCGCTACTCGAATCGCGCGATCGGCTGGCCGCCCTGCTGGAACAGAAGACCGCCCTGCTGCACGAGGTCGGCCACCGCGTCAGCAACAGCCTGCAGCTGATCAGTTCGCTGATCAGTATCCAGGCCGCGCGGATCTCCGACCCCGCGGCGCGCGATGCTCTGCTGCAGGCGCGCGAGCGGGTCCAGGCGGTGATGCTGGTGCATCGCCGCCTCTACACATCCGACGAGGTCGGATCGATCGAGATCGACAAATATCTCGAAGCGATGGCGGAGGAGCTTCAGGCCAGTGTGCTGGCCACCGAGCAGGGGCACAGGATCGTCGTCGAGGCGGCGCCGCTCCGCATTCCCACGGACAAGGCCATCTCCGTCGGCGTGATCGTCAACGAACTGATCACCAATGCGCTGAAATACGCCTTTCCCGACGGCAAGGGCGGGACGATCCGGATCGGGCTGGATCCCGGCGACGACGACCATGCCGTGCTGACGGTCGAGGATGACGGGGTCGGCTATAGCGACAGCGCGGCGCCCAAGGGCACGGGCCTGGGCACGCTGATCATCGGCGCGATGGCGAAGACGCTACAGGGATCGGTCGAGCGGCAGCCGACGGTGACCGGATCGCGCGCGGTTTTGTCGTTTCCGACGGGCCTATCGCTTCCGACGGGGTGAGACAGCCGCCGCGTGGTTGGCGCGCACCTGGCGCACGCCGTGCGCGACGATCAGGCCGAGCGAAGCCAGCAGCGACAGTGCCGCGCTGGCGAGCAGCCCATGCAGAATCCAGAATTCGCGGGCGGTTATGTAGACATTATACCAAGCACCGCGCGGCCCCTGGACGATAGACATGATCTGCCCCAGATCGGGATTCGGAGATTGGGGCGCGTCCTGCGCAAGCGCCATGCTGTACTGAACGCCGGCGATGCTCAGCACGCAAAACAGCACAAACAGCAGCAAAACCCATTCGCGCAGGTTTTTGATAGACGGATCCACGGCGCACCTCCTCTTAAGAGCTAAGCGCCAACTCCGGACAATCAAGCCGTCAGGCCGTTGCCCTTCGCTGCTCCGTCGAACCAGGCGCCCATCGCCGACGGGGCCAGGGGATGCGCGATCAGATAACCCTGGGCCTCGTCGCATTGCCAGGAGGCCAGCATGTCATAGGCCTCGTGGTTCTCCACGCCCTCGGCGACCACGCGGTAGCCCAGGTCATGCGCCATATAGATGATCGCCCGCACCAGCTTCTGGTCGTGTTCGCTGCTGGCCAGCGACTTGATGAAGGACTGGTCGATCTTGAGCACCGAGGCCGGCAGCTGCTGCAGATAGGACAGGCCGCTATAGCCGGTGCCGAAATCGTCGATCGCGATCGAAACGCCCATCTTCTTCAGCGCCTGAACCTGTTCCAGCGCGCGGACGCTGTGGCCCACAAGCACGCTCTCGGTGAACTCGATCTGGACCGAGCTTGCATCGACGCCGTGCGCGGCGAGCCTTTCCGCCAGCGCCGCCGCGAAGTCGCTCTCGTCGAGATTGCGCACCGAGATATTGATCGAGATTTTGGGATGCTGGCCCGCATGCCCCCACTGCGCCAGCTGGCCCAGCGCCGTGTCCAGCACCCAGCCGGTCAGCGGGCGGATGAGCGTGGTGCCCTCGGCCAACGGGATGAATTCGCCCGGCCCGATATCGCCGAGCGTCTTATGGCGCCAGCGCAGCAGCGCCTCGGCGCCGATGCATTTGCCCGAGGCGAAATCGACCACCGGCTGGTAGACCAGCGAGAACTGGCCCGATTCCTCCAGCGCGTCGCGCATATCGCTGATCAGCATGAAGCTGCGAGCATGGGCCCGGTCGACGGTCTCGTTATAGGAGGCGATCCGGGCTCCGCTTTTGCGCGCATCGTCGACGGCGTTGAACAGGCGGCGCAGGACATCGCGCGAGTTCTTTGCATCTCCAAGCGAGAAGCGGTACACGCCGATCACCGGATCTGGCGAGATCGGGACGTCGCTGTGGGATACGGTATCGCGCAAGACGGCATCGATTTCGTCGGCCAGCCGTTCGATCTCGGCGACCGGTTTCTCTTCGAGGATAACCGCACAACGCGTCGGCTCCACGTGATAGATGCGTTCCCCTTCGCCCAGGCTTTGCCGCAGCGCCGCGGTGGCGTTGAGGATCAGCTCCTCGGCATAGACCGCGCCGACGACCCTGAGCCCCTGCGTGATCTGCTGCTGCGAAGCCAGCTCGATCAAGAGCCCGACCCGCTGCCCCTCGGGATGGTGGCCGACAAGATCCTCCAGATCCTCGAAGAACTGGTATTCATTGGGCAGGCCGCTGGTCGGGTGAATGCGGCCGATCGTGTTCTGGACCTCGATCTGGGTCATGACCATCGCCGCCAGATCGACCAGCAGCCGGGCCTCGTCATCGGACATGGTTCGCGGCTTGTCGTCGACGATGCACAGCGTGCCCAGCGCATAGCCGGTCCGGGTGATCAGCGGCGCACCGGCATAGAAACGGATGCCGGCATCGGCCAGCACGCTGGTCCTGAACCGCTCATCCTGCTGCATGTCCGGGACGACGAAGACCTGGTCGCTGTGGATGGCGTAGTTGCACGGCGCCTCGGCACGCGGAATCTCCGCCAGGTCGACGCCGAAGCGCGACTTGAACCATTGCCGGTCGTGGTCGGTCAGCGAAATGGGCGAAACCGGCCAGCCGAGCAGACGGCTGGCCAGCCGGGTGATCCGGTCGAAACTCTCGCTCGGCGGCGTATCGAGAAGGCCAAGATTGCGCAGGGCATTCTGGCGCGCCTCCTCATTTTCAATGATGAAACGATCCATGCTTTATGATTATCCCACCGGCGATCTGCTGACAAAGACGCTTGACTAGGGAAATATACGTAGGTGGGTGGAAGGCCGATCATTATACCTTGGTCTAATCGGCCTTGTCCGCCGCTACCACGAAGCTGTCCATCACCTTCTTCGACCCTGCCTGGTCGAATGCGATCTCCAGCTTGTCGTTGTCGACCGCCGTTACCGTCCCGTAGCCGAATTTCTGGTGGAACACCCGCGCGCCGGCCACGAACGGCGAGGCCGGACGGGCGCGCGGCTTGACCTCGAAGGCATGGCCGTCGATCACCGGAAATCGCCGCTCTGGTGGCTGCGCACCCGCCCGGGGCAGGCGGTAGCCGGCGTCGCGCGCCCAGTCGGCGAAGCCGGAGCGGAAGGCGCCCTGATTGGCGAAGGGCGCGGGTTCGTCGGCCACATCGATATGGTCGGCTGGCAGTTCGTCGACGAAGCGCGACGGGATGGTCGAGGTCCAGTTGCCGTAGACGCGGCGCGAATGGGCGTAGGAGATGATGGCACGCTGGCGGGCGCGGGTGATGCCGACATAGGCCAGCCGCCGCTCCTCCTCCAGCCCGGCGATGCCGCTCTCGTCCATCGATCGCTGGCTGGGGAACAGCCCCTCCTCCCAGCCCGGCAGGAAGACGACGTCGAATTCCAGGCCTTTGGCGCCGTGCAGCGTCATCAGCGTCGCCATGTCGCCCTCGGACGAGTCCTGATTTTCCATCACCAGGCTGACATGCTCCAGGAAACCGCCCATGGTCTCGAAGTCGGCCATGGCGGTGACCAGCTCCTTGAGGTTTTCCAGCCGCCCCGGCGCCTCGGGCGTCTTGTCGGCCTGCCACATGGCAGTATAGCCGGATTCGTCCAGGATGATCCGCGCCAACTCGGTATGCGGCGTACGGTCGAGCTGGCCGCGCCAGCGCGCGATATCCTGAAGCAGTGCCCTCAGCACCACACGCATCCTGGGCTTGAGCTCGTCGGTCTCGGCAAGCTGCCAGGCCGCCTCGGTCAACGGCACGCCCAGCGTGCGCGCGGCCCGCTGAAGAGTCTGCACGGTCGTGTCGCCGATGCCGCGCTTGGGCGTGTTGACGATCCGCTCGAAAGCAAGGTCGTCGGCCGGCTGGGCGACGATGCGGAAATAGGCCAGCGCATCGCGAATCTCGAGCCGCTCATAGAAACGCGGGCCGCCGACGACGCGATAGGGCAAGCCCAGGGTCAGGAACCGCTCTTCGAACTCGCGGGTCTGGAAACCGGCGCGGACCAGGACGGCGATCTGCCTTAGTGCATAGCCCTTGCGCTGCAGCGCCTCGACCTCGTCGCCGACATAGCGCGCCTCCTCCTCGCCGTCCGACAGGGCGGCGACTGCCACCTTCTCCCCGCCCTCGGCCTCGGTCCACAAGGTCTTGCCGAGCCGGCCCTGATTGTGGGCGATGACACCGGAGGCTGCCGCCAGGATGTGGGAGGTTGAGCGGTAATTCTGCTCCAACCGGATCACCTTGGCGCCGGGGAAATCGGTCTCGAAGCGCAGGATGTTGTCGACCTCGGCGCCGCGCCAGCCATAGATCGACTGGTCGTCGTCGCCGACGCAGCAGATATTGCGCGAGGCCTGGGCGAGCAGCCTCAGCCACAGATACTGGCCGACATTGGTGTCCTGGTACTCGTCGACCAGAATATAGCGGAAGCGGCGGTGATAGTCGGCCAGCACGTCCGGCCGGCGCTGGAAGATCGTGATGTTGTGCAGCAGCAGGTCGCCGAAATCGCAGGCATTGAGCGCCTTCAGCCGCTCCTGGTAGGCGGCGTAGAGCTGCACCACCCGGCCGCCGGCAACATCGCCGCCATCCTCGGGCTTGAGCTTGTCGGGAGTGAGCGCCCTGTCCTTCCAGCGCTCGATCACGCCGAGCACGACGCGGGCGGGCCAGCGTTTGTCGTCGATATTCTCGGCCTGGAGCAGCTGCTTCACCAGCCGGAGCTGGTCGTCCGTGTCCAGGATGGTGAAGTTGGATTTAAGGCCGACCTCCTCGGCATGGCGGCGCAGCAGCCGGGCGGCGAGCGCGTGGAACGTGCCAAGCCACCAGCCCTCGACAGGTCCGCCGAGCAGCGCACCGACACGGTCGCGCATCTCCCGCGCCGCCTTGTTGGTGAAGGTCACTGCCAGGATCTGGCCGGGCCCTGCGCGGCGCGTCGCGATCAGATGGACCAGCCGGGTCGTCAGCACCCTTGTCTTGCCGGTGCCGGCGCCGGCCAGCACCAGGACCGGCCCGTCGAGCGATTCGACCGCCTCGCGCTGGACCGCGTTCAGCCCGCCGAGATAGGGCGGATCGATCCTGGACGGCGGAAGCTGCGTATTGGGTGACTGGCGTTCGGACTCAAACATGCGACTCAATTTAGGACCAATGACAGCCGGCGGAAACCTTGGCATGGGGAAAACTTTCGGCCATTCCGTACAATCCTTGCGCCGGAACCACCGCCATGAGGCGTTGTTGAATCTCGTGAGTGAGTTGCCAATACGCACATTGTCTGTTGATTGATCGCTCCCTAGATACCTCCCATCGGTATCGGAATAAAAAGGTTCAAGATGAATTCGGCCCGTCATTCCCTCTTCGGTTCCCTCTTCGCCTTCGCGGCGGCCCTCGCAGCCCCGGCGATCCTGATGCCCTTTCCGGCGGCGGCGCAGGAAAAGGCGGCGGACCCCGGCCAGTTCGTCCAGCAGCTGGGCGACAAGGCGATCGCGCAGCTGGCCGGCAAGCAGGTAGCGGAGGAGGAGGAGCGGGCCAGGTTCAAGACCTTGCTGACCCAGTATTTCGATGTGAATGCGATCGGCAAGTTCACCGTCGGCCGCGCCTATTGGGGCACGGCGACGCCGGAGCAGCAGAAGGAGTTCCTGTCGCTCTACGAGACCCAGGTGACCAATGCCTATGCCAAGAAATTCCAGAACTATTCCGGCGAGCAGTTCAAGGTCACCGGCCAGCAGAAGGACAGCGATGCCGACACAGTGGTGAACAGCCTCATCACCCGCCCGTCCGGCGCCCCGGTCAACGTGCAGTGGCGCATCCGCGCCGAGAGCGGCACGTTCAAGGTCGCCGACGTGGTCATCGAGGGGATCAGCATGGCGGTAACCGACCGCCAGCAATTCGCCGCGGTGATCCAGCGCGGCGGCGGCACCATCCAGGCGCTGATCGACGCGATGAAATCCCAGAACATGGTGCCCTCCAGCGCGAGCAACTGAGCCGCGCCGGCCTCAGGCCAGCAGTATGCGGATGCCATAGGCGGCAAAGGCCCGATCACGTGTTACCACGACGAGGTCCTCGGCCTTAGCCTGCGCGATCAGCAGGCGGTCGAATGGATCGCGATGATGGAACGGAAGCGCCATGACGTCCATGACGTGCTGGCGGTGGATGGGGAGTTCGTCAGCCGCGAGATCGGTCACTGCTTGGTCGATCTCGTCATTGGTCAGCGCAAGTTTCCCCGTGGCTCGCTTGATAACGATTTCCCATAGACTCACCAAGCTGACATAGCGCGGTACGCCGCCATCAAGAAGCGCTGTACGAACCTGCCGCGAAAGCCGCTCGGGCATTGTTGCTGCCAGGATGACAACCTGGGTATCCAGCAGCAGTCTCACGGCTCTTTCTCAAGATTCTCCCAGAATTCGGACCAGATCGCATCATTGGTTTCTGGGCTGTCCCAATCGTCGGCGACCCAAATCTTGTCTCTTAGGGTTCCAAGCTTCGGCACACGACGCGCGTTCGCCCCAAGTGGCATCAACCGCGCGATCGGCTTGCCCGCCTTGGCAATGACGATCTCCTCGCCGTTCGCCGCGTCCTCGACCAACCGTGACAGATGAGTCTTGGCCTGATGGATGTTGATGAGCCGCATGAACTAGACTTAGTTTAGTCATGAGGTTCAGACAAGTCTTATCGTGTCAGCGGCTTGTACTTGATCCGGTGCGGATTGTCGGCCTCGGCGCCCAGGCGGCGGTGACGGTCGGCCTCGTAGTCGGCGTAGTTGCCCTCAAACCATACCACCTCGCTGTCGCCTTCGAAGGCCAGAATGTGGGTGGCCAGCCGGTCCAGGAACCAGCGGTCGTGGCTGATCACCACGGCACAGCCGGCGAACTGCTCCAGCGCCTCCTCCAGCGCGCGCAGCGTTTCCAGGTCCAGGTCGTTGGTCGGCTCGTCGAGCAGCAGCAGGTTGGCGCCGGATTTCAGCATCTTCGCCAGGTGCACGCGGTTGCGCTCGCCGCCCGACAGCACGCCGACCTTCTTCTGCTGGTCGGGCCCCTTGAAGTTGAAAGCCGAGACATAGGCGCGGCTGGGCATGGTGCGCTTGCCCAGCTCGATGACGTCCTTGCCGTCGGAGATTTCCTCCCAGACGGTGTGCTTGCCGTCCAGCGTGTCGCGCGACTGGTCGACATAGCCGAGCTTCACCGTCTCGCCGACCTTGAACGCGCCGCCGTCCGGCTTTTCCTGGCCGGTGATCATGCGGAACAAGGTCGTCTTGCCGGCGCCGTTGGGCCCGATCACGCCGACGATGCCGCCCGGAGGCAGCTTGAACTCCAGGTCGCTGATCAGCAGCCGGTCGCCATAGCCCTTGCGCAGATGGTCGGCCTCGACCACCACGTCGCCCAGACGCGGCGGGGCGGGAATGACGATCTGGGCCTCGCCGGCCGGGCCGTCGCGGGTCTGCGCCAGCAGCGATTCGTAGGCCGAGATACGGGCCTTGGACTTGGCCTGGCGGGCACGCGGCGAGGCGCGAATCCATTCCAGCTCCGACGCCAGCGCCTTCTGCCGGGCGCTTTCCTCACGCGCCTCCTGCGCCAGCCGCTTCTGCTTCTGCTCCAGCCACGAGGAATAATTGCCCTCGTACGGCACGCCCTTGCCGCGATCGAGCTCCAGAATCCAGCCGGTGACATTGTCGAGGAAATAGCGGTCGTGGGTGACCAGCACGACGGTGCCCTCATATTCCTGCAAGGTGCGCTCGAGCCACGCGACCGATTCCGCGTCCAGATGGTTGGTCGGTTCGTCGAGCAGCAGCAGATCGGGCTTTTCCAGCAGCAGGCGGCAGAGCGCCACCCGGCGCTTCTCGCCGCCCGACAGATTCTCGACCGAGCTCTCGCCGGGCGGGCAGCGCAGCGCATCCATGGCGATCTCGACCGTGCGGTCCAGCTCCCAGGCATTGGCGGCCTCGATCTTCTCTTGGAGCTCGGCCTGCTCCTCGATCAGCTTCATCATCTCGTCGGGGTCCTCGACCTCGCCCAGCTTCATCGACACGGCCTCGAACCGGTCGAGGACCGCCTTGGTCTCGGCCAACGCCTCCATGACGTTTTCCTGAACGGTCTTGGTGGCGTCGAGTTGCGGCTCCTGCGGCAGATAGCCGACCTTCACCCCTTCGGCCGCCCAGGCCTCGCCGGAGAAATCCTTGTCGAACCCGGCCATGATCTTCATCAGGGTCGACTTGCCCGAGCCGTTCGGGCCGAGCACACCGATCTTGGCGCCCGGGAAGAAGCTCAGCCAGACCCCGTCCAGGACCTTTTTCCCGCCGGGAAAGACCTTGACCAGGTTCTTCATCACATAACTATATTGATAGGACGCCATCGGCGTTCTCCATGCAGATATCAACGGCCTTATGGGGGCAGGTGGTTCTACCGTGACGAACCCCCGGGTGCAAACCTTGCGCCCGGCATCCCGCACGGAGATTGTGTATCGTCCCGCCCGTTCAAGGGCCGCGAAACGGCGCAGGGCGATACCCAGAAATCCGATCCTGCGGCAGGCATGGATCGTATAAGGACCGGGTGCGTGGCTTTGGCGACATCGTGGCGAAAATATTGGAGAAACATGCCGAAGAATTGCCAGGATTTCCTGCCATGAATAGATCGACCCGTGTCATAAGGGTGGCGGTTGGAAAGGCTGGCGACTCGGGCATCTTAGTGGGTAAAACCAGCCGCGTGCCGGCTAAGGGAATTTAACAATGGGTCGTGGCATCGCCCTTTTCGATCTGGACCATACGCTGACCCGGCAGGACAGCTTTCCCATGTGGATCGCGATCCTGGTCGGCTGGCGGCGGACGCTGCGCGCCTTCGCCATGGCGGGCTTCGCGGTGCGTCCCGGCCGGTCGGACCTGCGCGGCCGCGCCAAGGAAGCGATCCTGCGCTGGTCGGTCCGCGGCGCCACGCTGGCCGAGGCCCAGGCGGCGGGCCGCCTGCTGGGCCAGCGCATCCGCTGGCGCGAGAGCGTGCTGAAGTCCCCGAACGCCCAAAAGGCCGCCGGCCGTCCCATCCTAATCGCCAACCGCCCCACCGGTCCCTAGTTCCCCACCCCCATCCGCGCCCCGTCGCCCTGCTACCCCAGTTCAAGGACTTCGGTGAGTCCAACCGGGCCACCTATCAGGGCGCGCAGAAATATCTGAACCGCGAGCTCGAGGGTCACGACTTCCTGGTCGGCGACACCCTGACCATGGCCGACATCTGCCTGCTGTCCACGGTCGACTTCGCCGACTGGATCGGCCTGCCGGTGGAAGACGAGTTCGAAAACCTCGCCGCCTGGCGC
>CAZNNJ010000081.1:10566-12427 GCA_964574305.1 uncultured Rhodospirillales bacterium
GGAGATCGGCAACGGCAAGCTGACCGGCAAGCTCGCGAGCGCCAACTGCATCCGCGACGAAAAAGCCCGCCGGGTCGCCGAATGGGTGAGCCAGAACGGCCCGTTCCAGGAAAGCTGGGGCTATGGCAACCGGCCGAACGACCTGGCGATGCTGGCGCTAACCGACCACCCGATGGTGGTCAACAAGCACATCGACCGGGGCGCCTACTAGACCCGCATTACCTTCGGCGTCGGCTTATTGGGACGCAGCTCGACGAAATCGAACGCCATTCCGGGCGGCAGGGTCAGGCAATTGACGATGGCCTGGGCCACCGTGCCGGCCTCCATCATGCCATCGCCGTCCGGCCCCATATCGAGCCACTTCTGATAGGCCGCCGCGGCCTCCTCCGCGTTGATCGTCGCGCCGAAGTTGGTGTCGGCGGTGCCGGGGCTGAAGCAGGTGACGTTGATATTGTCTTCCTTGACCTCGTTGCGCAGCTCGAATGTGAAGCGCTCGGCCGCCGACTTGGTGGCGCCGTAGATCGAGAGATACGGAAACTCCTCGGGATGGCGGACGGTGGCGGAGGTAACGTTCACGATCGTGCCGCCGCCGACCTTGCGCAGGTAGGGGATAGCGAACTGGCTGCCATAGACCACGCCCAGGAAATTCGCCTTGACCTGGGCCATCACCACGGCCTCGGTCAAATTCTCGATCCGGCAGATCATCGTCGCGCCGGCATTGTTCACGACCCCGTCCAGCCGGCCGAACGTGGTGACGGTGCGCTCGAAGGCGGCGAACATGGGGTCGCGGTCGCCGACATCGACGGCAACCCCGATCGCATTGCCGCCCAGCGACGCTGCCGCCTCAGCCACCTGCGCGGCGCCGCGGGCAAACAGGGCGACCTTGGCCCCGCCCTCGACCAGCCGCCGGGCCGTCGCGAAGCCGATGCCGCGCGACGCGCCGGTGACGATATAGACCCTGCCGCCGAAAGACTCTGTCATGGTGCCGCCCTTAAAATTCGCGGCAAATCTTCCATGCGGAAAAATTCGGGTCAAACGGTTTCCGGCCGGTGCCCGGCGGACCCAATATCGACAGGCGGTCGCGGTCTGCTATAAGGCGGAACACGGCGTCCTCATGGGCCCAGCCGGTTTAGCTCAGCGGTAGAGCAGCGGTTTTGTAAACCGAAGGTCGGGGGTTCAATCCCCTCAGCCGGCACCAGCGTCGCGACGGCTCATTCGCCCAGCAGCTTGGCCATCATGTATTGATCGGCGTGGCGTCCCTCCACGCGAACGCTCTCGCGCAGCGTGCCCTCGATGGCGAAGCCGGATTTCTGATAGAGCCCGATCGCCGGCGTATTAGTGGTGACCACCGGGAGCTGCAGCCGGTGGATGCCGGCACGCCGGGCCCAGTCCTCGAGTCCTGCCATCAGGGCGCTGCCGACCCCGCGTCCTTGATGCGTCTGCAACACGCCGATGCCGATCTCGACCGCGGCGCGCTTGGCGGGATGGACGCCGCCGGTCGCGGTGGCAAGCCCGACAAGCCCACCGCCTTGCGCCGCCACCAGCACCGCGTTGTTGCCGCTCGCGACCGTCGCCTGCAGGACCTGGCGCCGGTCCTCGGCGCCAGTCCCGGGGTCGATCGGCACGACGAACAGCAGCGTCGCCTCGCGCGCGAGCTGGTTGATGAGCGCGATGAGCGCCGGCGCGTCGCGCTCCGTCGCGCGGCGCACGGAGACACGCGCGCCGGAGGTGATCGGGGCGACTGCGCGAGCGGCAGAGATCATGGAGGCTCCCATTGGGCCCCAGCCTCGCCCGCGCGTGGTTAAGAATCGCTTTAGTGCTTCCTGGCAGGATTTCCGGCCGTCACCCCTCCGGCCCGGAG
>CAZNNJ010000082.1:0-12346 GCA_964574305.1 uncultured Rhodospirillales bacterium
GGCTCGGGGGCCAGGCCGGGGGGCTTGGGGCCGGGGGGTGGCCTCAGGCCCTTTCGGCTCGGCCGCGGCCGGCCGGGGGGCTGCGGCGCCGCGGGCGGTCTGAAGCTCGGTGACTTTGGCCGCGGGGCCGGCGTAGAGCTCGGGATCGGCGAGCTTGGCGTCCAGCCTGGTGATCTCGCCGCCGATCTTTGCCATTTCCTGCTCGGCAGTGGCGATGGTTTTGCGCAGCGGCGCCAGCGAGGCGCGCAGGTCGGCGGCGGCACGGCGGTCGGCTTCGCGCTGAGCGGCCGAGGCAGCCTTGCGATCCTCCTTGCCGTCGCGCCTGGCGCTGCGCCGTTTCTCCAGCAGCAGCTTGCGGTAATCGTCCAGGTCGCCGTCATAAGACCGGACCTTGCCGTCCTCGACGAGCCACAGGCGGTCAGCGGCCAGCTCGACCAGATGCGGGTCGTGGGTCACCAGGATGACCGCGCCTTCATAGTCGTTGAGCGCGTTGATCAGCGCCTCGCGGCTCTCAATGTCCAGATGGTTGGTCGGTTCGTCGAGCAGCAGGATGTTGGGCGCCTCGCGCGCCATCAGCGCGAACAGCAGCCGCGCCTTCTCACCACCCGAGAGCGAGCCGACCTTGGTGTTGCTGCGTTCCTGGCTGAAACCGAAGCGGCCGAGATGGGCGCGCACCTTTTCCTCGACCACGCCCGGCATCGCCTTCTTGGCCTGGGCCAAAGCGGTCAGCGTGAGGTCGAACTCGTCGGCCTGGTGCTGGGCGAAATAGCCGACCTTGAGCTTGCCCGACTTGGTGAGCTGACCGCCCATGGTCTGCAGCCGGCCGGCCAGCAGCTTGATCAGCGTCGACTTGCCGTTGCCGTTGGCGCCCAAGAGCGCGATGCGGTCGTCGCCGTCGATGCGCAAATTGAGGTTGCGCAGCACCGGCCGGCCGTCATAGCCGATATCGACCCCGTCGGTGGTGATCAGCGGCGGCGCCAGCTCGACCGGCTTGGGGAAGTCGAAGCGGACCGTCCGGTCCTCGATCAGCGGCGCCAGCACCTCCATCTTGGCCAGCGCCTTCATCCGGCTCTGCGCCTGGCGGGCCTTGGTCGCCTTGGCGCGGAAGCGGGCGACGAAGGACTCCATATGGGCGCGCGCGGCAGCCTGCTTGGCGATAGCGGCGGCCTGATTGGCCTGGCGCTCGGCGCGCTGGCGGCGGAACTGGTCGTAATTGCCGCGATAGGTGACGAGCTTGCCCTGCTCCAGATGGACGATCATGTCGGGGATCGCGTTCAGGAACTCCCGGTCGTGGCTGACCATCAGCAGGGTCCCGGGATAGGACTTCAGCCAGGCCTCGAGCCAGATCGTCGCCTCGAGGTCGAGATGGTTGGTCGGCTCGTCCAGCATCAGGATGTCGGGGCCGGCGAACAGGGCCGCGGCCAGGGCGACGCGCATGCGCCAGCCGCCGGAGAACGCGCTGCAGGCCCGCTGCTGCGCCGCCTCGTCGAAGCCGAGGCCGGAGAGGATTTCAGCCGCCCGGGCCGGGGCGCGATGGGCGTCGATATCGGCCAGGCGCTGATGGACGTGGGCGATGCGCATCGGATCGCCGTCGTAATCGGGCGATTCCAGCGCCTCGGCCTCTTCCAGCAGGGCGGCGCGCTCGGTATCGGCGGCCAGAACCGTGTCGATCAGGCTGCGGCTGCCGCCCGGCATCTCCTGCGCCACCGAGCCGACCCGCGCCTCCGACGGCATGAAGACCTCGCCGCCATCGACCGTCAGCACGCCGGTGAGCAGTTTCAGCAGGGTGGACTTGCCGGCGCCGTTGGGCCCGACGAGGCCGGCTTTGTGCCCGGCCGGGATCGACGCGCTGGCGCCTTCCAGCAACGTGCGGCCGGCGATTCGGTAAGTGACATCCGTAATTTGAAGCATGGGCGCCCTCTTATCACGCCGCCCCGCCGGCGCCAATCCGCCGGCCCTGTGCGGCGCTCGGAAACCCGGTTTATAAAGGGATAAATGACGATCGAGACCACCGCGCCACCGCCCGAAAGCGCCGTGACAGTCGCTTGCCTGCTGAGCCTGTCGGGCGGGTTCCTGGATGCCTTCACCTATGTCGCGCATGGGAAGGTCTTCGCCAACGCGATGACCGGCAACATCATCCTGCTGGGCGTTTCGGCCACCGCAGGAGACTGGCGGCAGGCGTTCAACCATGTTCCGCCGCTGGTCGCATTCCTGCTCGGCGTCTGGGCGGCCCAGGCATTGCGCCTGCCGCGTGTCGATCCGCGCTGGCCCGCCCTGCTCAGCCTGATGCTGGAGATCGTGGTGCTGGCGGCGATCGCCTTCCTGCCGCGATCCTTCCCGGATATCTGGATCGTGCTGAGCGTCGCCTTTACCGCGGCGGTGCAGAATTCCAGCTTCACCAAGGTTCGGGGCTGGGCCTACAACTCGGTGGTGACGACGGGGAATCTGCGGCGCTTCGCCGAGACTCTGTTCGCCGGAACGATCCCGCGGCGGAATGAAGTGATGCGGGAACCGACAGGGTTGTTCGGCGCCATCTGCCTCTCCTTCCTGATCGGGGCGCTGGCCGGAGGCCTAGCCACCGCCCGGCTCTACAACGCCGCGCTGGCAATCCCGGTGCTTGTGCTCGTTTTCGTGCTGTGGCGTTGCCGTCATCCCCAGAGCGCGGCCGGCGGCACGCCCATCCAGGCGCCGTCATAGGCGATGCCAGGATCGCGGTCGCGTTCCAACAGCAGCGGCCCGTCGAGATCGATGAAATCGGCCCCCTGGGCCAGCAGGAAGGCCGGCGCCATCGACAGCGATGTCGCCACCATGCAGCCGACCATGATGCCGAGGCCGGCAGCCTGGGCGGCGGCCTTCAGTTCCAGGGCGGCGGTGAGGCCGCCGGTCTTGTCCAGCTTGATATTAACCACGGAATAGCGCGAGCGGAGGCCGGCAAGCCCGTCGATGCCGTGGCAGGACTCGTCCGCCCCCAACGGCACCGGAGATGCGAACCCGGCCAGCGCAGCGTCCCGCCCCGCCGGCAGCGGCTGCTCGATCAGCGTCACGCCCAGCACCGCAAGTTCCGGCGCCAACGCGGCGAGTTGCTCGATTGTCCAGCCCTCGTTTGCATCGACGATCAGGCGGGAATTCGGTGCGTTCAGCCGCACCTGGCGTACCCGTTCGATATCCTCGGCATCGCCGCCGCCGAGCTTGAGCTTGAGGAGCGGCATCGCCGCCGCCCGCGCGGCCCGGCCCATCTCGGCCGGTGCGGCGAGGCTCAAGGTGAAGGCGGTGGCAACCGGCCCAGGCTCCGGCAAGCCCGCCAGCTGCCAGGCAGGCCGACCCGACGCCTTGCACTCCAGGTCCCAGAAGGCGCAGTCGAGCGCGTTGCGGGCCGCCCCGGCCTGCATGGCGGATTGCAGCGCCAGCCGGTCCATCCCGGCGGCGACGGCGGCGGCCTGGGCCTCGATCGCGGCGGCCACGCCGTCGACGGTTTCGCCGTAGCGGCCATAGGGCACGCATTCCCCTAGCCCGCGTATTTCATGGCCGCCGGCGATGGTCGCCGAAAGTTCGGCAACGACGACCACCGCCTCCTTTTTCGAACCGCGGGAGATGGTGAACGCGCCGCGAATGGGGTAGCGCTCGCACTTAACCCACAGAGATATCTTGGAAATTTGGAAATTCAACCTATGCGCGTTATCCATGCGTTATATACAACCCTGGATATGCTTGCGTCGCGACGCCGCAACCTTTTATGGTCCGCTCCATTGAGCCATTACCCCTCCACGGGCGAGAGCAGGAGGGGCTTTCGGGAGCCAATGCGCTTTGAGCGTCGCCCATAACAGTTCACGCATCACTATTCCCCAATTGGCGGCCCGTAAAGGCGGCGAGCCGATCGTGGTGCTGACCGCCTATACCGCGCCGGTGGCCCGGCTGGTCGACCCCCATGTCGATGCCATCCTGGTGGGTGACAGCCTGGGCTCGGCGATCTACGGCATGACCTCCAGCCTGCCGGTGACCCTGGACATGATGATCGCCCACGGCCGGGCGGCGGTGGTCGCCAGCTCGCACGCGGCGGTCATCGTCGACATGCCCTTCGGCAGCTATCAGGAATCGCCTGAGCAGGCCTTCCGCGCGGCCGCCAAGGTGATGGTCGAGACCGGCTGCGACGCGGTGAAGCTCGAGGGCGGCGCCCATATGGCCGAGACGGTTTCTTTCCTGGTCGCCCGCGGCATTCCGGTGATGGGCCATGTCGGCCTGGTGCCGCAGTCGGTCCATGTGCTGGGCGGCTACCGGGCGCGCGGCCGCGACGCGAGGGAGGCCGAAAGCCTGATCGCGGGCGCCAAGGCGATCGCCGAGGCCGGCGCCTTTTCCATCGTGATCGAGGGCACGATCGACCCGGTGTCCCGCCGGATCACCGACGCCGTGCCCGTCCCCACCATCGGCATCGGCGCCTCCGCCGGCTGCGACGGCCAGGTCCTGGTCATCGACGACGTGCTGGGCCTGGCGGGAGATTTCAAACCCAAGCTCGCGCGCCGCTATGTCGATCTCGGCTCGCTGATTTCCGAAGCTGCCCAATCCTATTCAGCCGATGTGCGCGCACGCCGCTTCCCCGGCCCGGAGAATGTCTATGGCTTACCCAAGAATAGCGCCTGATCGTCTCCTCATCGAGGAGACCCCGGCGGGCCTCAGGCGCTGGTCCCTGGCGCGGCGCCGCGCCGGCGAGACGATCGGCCTGGTGCCGACGATGGGCGCGCTGCATGACGGCCATCTGACCCTGGTGACCGAGCTCGGCAAGGTGGTCGACCGCATCGTCGTCTCGATCTTCGTCAACCCGACCCAGTTCGGCCCGAACGAGGACTATACCCGCTATCCCCGCACCGAGGCGGAGGACCTGGCCAAGCTCTCCGGCCTGGGCGTCGACGTCGCCTATATGCCGACCCCGGCGGACATGTATCCCAGCGGCTTCGCCAGCGAGATCTCGGTCGGCGGCCCGCTGACCCGGGGGCTGGACGCGGTGGCCCGCCCCGGCCATTTCACCGGCGTGGCGACGGTGGTGTCGAAGCTGCTGATCCAGGCGATGCCCGACGTCGCCGCCTTCGGCGAGAAGGATTACCAGCAGCTCCAGATCATCCGCCGCATGGTGACGGACCTGAACCTTCCGATCGAGATCATGCCGGTGAAGACCTGGCGGGACGAGCACGGCCTGGCCCTCTCCTCCCGCAACGCCTATCTCAGCGCCGAGGAACTCACCGTGGCCCGGCAGCTCAACAAGATTCTGGCCCGCGCCGGCCAGCGCCTGCGCGCCGGCGTCAGCGGCGCGATCGCCTGCGAGGGCGCCGCCCAGGCGCTGCTCAAGGCCGGCTTCGGCAGCGTCGACTATGTCGCCTTCTGCGACCCGGACAGCCTCGAGCCGCTGGAGACGTTCGAGGGGCGCGGCCGCCTGCTTGCCGCCGCGCGGCTGGGCAAGACCCGCCTGATCGACAATATGGCGGTCTGATTTAGCGTTTCACCGGGGAAGGGAACGGGGATGATCCGCGTCGTCCGCGCCAAGCTGCACGGCATCCGGGTGACCGGGGCCGACCTGAACTATCACGGCTCCATCACCTTGGACCCGGAGCAGTGCCGGCAGGCCGGCATCTATCCGCTGGAATTCGTCGAGATCTGGAACAAGGCGACCGCGGCCCGGATCAGCACCTATGTCATTTTCGGCGAGCCCGGCAGCCGCTGCTGCATCCTGAACGGCGCAGCAGCCCGCACCTGCCACGCCGGCGACGAGGTGATCATCGCCGCATCAGACTATATCAACCCCCGCGAACTGCCCGACCTGCACCCCAGGGTGCTGACCTTCAAGCCGGACAACGAGGTGGACGAGGTTCTGGAATACCGCGTGGGCGAGACGGACGGGTATTTCGATTTCCATATCGATAGGCTATAGATCGTTGACATAGAGAGATTTTCCATTAAATCAGTCAGAACTGAGTGATCCAATGGAAAACCACAAATTCACACCGCTCACTGACAATCAGTCCCGAATGCTGACGGACACACGTCAGCTGTTCGACGCACAGGCGCACGCTCTGCGAAATCGCGACCGCTTTTCCGGGTCGATGACCTGGAAGAAATCCGGAAACGCCAAATACCTCATCAGGATTCTCGATTCGCGGGGCACCCAGAAATCGCTGGGCCGTGAATCCGAGGAAACACAGGCGCGCTATCGTGCTTTTGTCGATGGCAAGGCCGCCGCGATAGACCGTCTGAAGACCATCGACGCGAAACTCGAAGAGCAGGCCCGGTTCAACAAAGCGGCGCGGCTGGGGCGTGTTCCCACCATCGCGGCGCGGGTACTGCGCAGACTGGATCGCGAGAGGCTGATGGGGCGCGGAATCATTGTGGTCGGGACCAACGCGCTCTACGCCTACGAGGCGGAGGCCGCCGTCATGGTCGACCGCGACCAGACGGCCACGATCGATATCGATCTTCTATGGGATGTGCGGCAAAGGCTGCAGCTCACCGGCGACATGGTTGAGGCCGGTTTGATCGGTATCCTCCAATCGGTCGACACGACATTCGAGAAAACGGCGTCGTACCGGGCGACCAATGCCGACGGGTATTTCGTCGACCTGATCAGGCCGCCCCCGACACCCATGGAGCAGGACGACGGTATCCGATCCATCGGCCGAGGCGACGACCTGAAGGCGGCCGAGATCGAAGGCCTATGGTGGTTGAAGAACGTGCCGGCGTTCGGCGCCGTTGCGGTCGCCGAAGACGGCTATCCGGTGCGGATCGAGGCGCCACATCCCATCGCCTATGCGGCGCATAAAATGTGGCTGTCGGGCCGGCCCAACCGCGAAGCCGGTAAGCGCCGCCGGGATGCCGCGCAGGGCCAGTTGGTCCGAGAGCTGGTACACGAATATTTGCCGGCCTGGCGATATGACGAACAGCTACTGCAAGCCTTGCCCAAGCAGCTGCGGGCGCTCGTTTCAAGATCGCTCGATTAAACTTCATCGAGCATCTCACCCGCACCTGCCACGCCGGCGACGAGGTGATCATCGCCGCCAGCGACTATATCCACCCCCGCGAACTGCCCGACCTGCACCCCAGGGTGCTGACCTTCAAGCCGGATAACGAAGTGGACGAGGTTCTGGAATACCGCGTGGGCGAGACGGACGGGGTTTATGATTTCCGGGTGGAGCGGGTTTAGGGGGCCTGCCCAAGAGACGACAAAAGAGTTGGAGTGTGGAACTTTTCTTCGAATGCCGAGAATGGCAGTTCGGCATTCGACCAGATACCTTCGCCCCGATCCTCGGGAATGTGTTTCTTCATCTCTAGATACTTGATTGCGGCTCGCAAGCTCCAATACCTCGAAGCAACCCTGAGCAAGTCCCGGAGATAGTGATATCACTTTGGCTCCGACAACTCGAAGACCAGGGCTTGCACGTCATCAACACTCAATCCCGTGCTATATTCCTCGTAATCCTCTATGTCTCCGGGATCCAGAGGTATTGGATCGGGGCGAAGGCTTGAATCCTCAAGGGCGGCGGCCATCTGTCCGATCTTAAAATTTAGTCGATTTCGAACTGTCTCATCCACTGTCCCATGGCATTCTACGATTTCGACGATAGTCTCTTGATCGGCAGACAGCCCAAATCTGTGTATCCTAGCCGCCTTTCTGCAGGTGGCGACCTGTGCAGTAGTTTTCGCCGGTGGCCTCGTCACCGTTCAGATGGATGGTCTGCTGGTGCACCGCGTGCCAGGAGGAGACGAACATGTCCCGCATCATGGGCAGGATGGTGCAGATCTGTTCGATCCCCGCGAAGCGCCAGCCGGGGCCCTCCAGCACGGCGTCGGCGGCGAAGACGCGGCGCAGCAGGGGCTCGTCCAGGCGGTCCACTGCCTTGGCATAGTCCAGGGCCAGGCGGCTAATCGAACGTTCGTCCAGTATTGCGCGCAGATCGTCGTCCATTCCGGCCCTCCCGCCCCGTTTCACCGAGCAGAGTGACAGTTTATCTGCCGGCTGGATAGCGCCCCGGTGGCATATTTCGGCGGGCGGGGCCACGTTATTGGCGATGTCGTCCAGGAATGAGGCGCGTTGCGCTTGACATATCCGTTGCTTCACTGTGTTTGCCGCGATACAAGCCGGGCTTCTTCCAATTCCCCTCGTTTCGACGGCTGGGATGTGAGGGGAATTGGTATTTATACTTTTATCGATACGGCTTCGTATGCCGGGGAAATCTCGTTTTCCTAACATATATTTTACTGGCGACGGCTAGGATATTCATGCTTACCTTCATCCGACTCGGGGTAACGGAAAAAACCGAACCGGCCGGCAGGGGAGCAGGTGCCGCAGCCGGCTGCGTTGTCCGGGCGGTTGGGGATGTCAATGGCCGAGCAGGAAGCCTGGAAACAGCTTTACGATTACTGGCTGTCGAAGCATGTCGACGGCCGCCCACCCACCCGGGCGGAGCTGGACCCGCCGGTCGAGGTGCCGCGCCTGATCGGCTGCATGATGCTGATCGATGTCGTGGACGGCAGGCGCTTTCGCTATCGCCTGGTGGGCAGCGCGATTTGGGACCGGTACGGCTTCGACCTGACCGGCAGCTGGATCGAGGGGCGTGTGCCGGCGGAGGCCGCGTGGCGCGACACGCTGCAGGCGGTGCATGACGACCGCCTCGCCCGCCTGATCACCTCCCCCGTGACCGACCATCCCGACCGGCTGCACATCGCCATCGCCCTGCCGCTGTCGGACGCCGAGGACGGGACCGGCCAGATATTGGCCGCCGCCTTCTTCGACCACGAGCTGACCGACAGCCCACGCATCGGCCGGCTGACGGTGCGGGAGCTGCTGGACGAGGCGCAGGCCAGGCAACCGGGCGCGATGCCGGCGAAGGCGGGGCGGTAAGGGTGAGACCACCAAGAACATAAGAATTAGCCACAGATTGCACAGATTTTCGCAGATGAAATAAGAATTTTATTACCTCGGCGAAGCCTGGCCGCGCAGCGGAAAAATCATCATCTGTGTTTATCTGTGTAATCTGTGGCTAAAAAGGATTTCCCTCTACAGCGGCCGCGAGCCCAGTTTTTCGATTGCCGCCAGGCCTTCGCGGATCAGGGCCAGGCGGGTGTCGTGGCGGGCGGTCCAGGGGCGGGTGGGGTCGACCAGGGCCGCCGCCAGCCATGCCCCCGCGTAAGGACGGGTGGCGATGCCGAGCGTCGCGCGGGCGACCGCCTGGCCGCAGCGATGCAGGGCGTGGAGCAGACGGTCATATTCGGCCTCGACCCGGCTTTCCCGCCGCACCGCCTCCTCGGTCTCGGCGACCGGCCTGACGGATCGATGGCCACCGATCGCGGCCAGCGTCATCTGCTCGCCATAGATTTCCCGCGCGGCCGCGGTATCGGCGCCGAAGCAGGCCCGGCGCGCCGCCTCCAGCCGCTGGCCGGCGCGGTGGAGATCGTCGTCGATCTTGCCATGGCCGAACAGCACGCCCAGCGGGTCCATGGGCAGGTCGGCCCGCCCGGTCGCCCACAGCTTGGTTGCCCTGAGCTCCGCCGTGCCCATGTCGCGGTCCGCACGGCCCTGCGCCACGCGGGTGGTTTGCCGCCGTTTCGCCGCCGCCGAGGCCTTGCGTCCGGGTCGTCCCATCATCATCTCCATCTCGTTTGCGAACATAGCGGGAACATATTAAGGCGCCGCGCGCCAGTCAATGTGAAAAATCACTTGACATGGTGTTTAAACCACACTATCTGTCGGGGCATGAGCCAGACTCTCTCAGGCCGCCTGGAGCGGGCGATGCGGGACGCGGGGTATAATCCGCGCAGCCTGTCGCTCGCCGCCGGCCTGGGGATGACCGCGGTGCGCGACATACTGGATGGCCGCATCGCCAGCCCGCGCTATCAGACGCTGGAGGCGCTGGCCCGGCTGCTGGGTGTCAGCGTCGCCTGGCTGGCGAATGGGGAAAGCGCCGCGGAGGCGCAGGCCCAATCGAGCGCCCCGGCGGCCACGCCGCGCGACTTTCCGGTCTATGGCGCCGCCCAGGGCGGGCCCAGCGGGGCGATGGCGATGTCGTCGGACCCGATCCAGCACATCGCTCGCCCGGATCCGCTGATGACGGTCAAGGCCGGCTCAGGCTACGGCATCTATGTGATCGGCGAATCGATGAGCCCGGCCTATGAGCAGGGCGACATCGCGCTGGTCCATCGCGGCCTGCCGCCCCGCCGCCATTCCGACGTCATCCTGATCCGCCGCGAGCCCGACGGCACGCCGCACGCGCTGATCAAGCACCTGCTCGGCTGGACCGACGACAGCTGGCGCGTGCGCCAATATAACCCGCCCAGCGACTTCGAGCTGCCACGCGGCGAATGGGCCGAGGTCGAGACGATCGTCGGCCGGTACAACGCGCGGTGACGCTGCCCTCTCCGGCACGCCGGAGGCATCAAGAATTTTTCAACACAAAGGACACCAAGATCACCAAGACAGGCCGATTTCGGCGCAGACCTCTTAGTGTTCTTGTGATCTTGGTGGTTAGATTCTTCTTCGCCTGCGGCGCGGCAATCATCGATGTGTGATTTACCACAAAATAGCGCTTGACAAACCAGACGCCCTGATGTACACGTAATGCATCGTCGCTCTGGTGGCTGACGCGGCCCCGCCGCTCCCCATCGACACCTCCCGACAATTTGAGGTTCCCATGGCCAAGCCTTCCGCTGCGAAGGATCTGGGAAGGCTCCGCCGCATCACCATGCAGCTGGCGGGGCGCCTGCAAAAAATGATTCCGTCCACGACGAAGAAGGCTTCCCAGCCTCAACAGGACCCGCCGCCTGATTATGAGCGCCTGTTGGGGCGCAATGACGGCGTGGTCGACGGCATCAACACCCTGGGACAACTGGTCATCCGCCTGATCGACAAGGAGCGGGAAAGCTGTGACTCCGCTGAAGCTGCCCCCGTTTCTCTTCCGAAGGCTGCTTACGCAGAGCTCGACCGGCAGCTCATTGCGGAACTTGATCGTGTCGCTGAGCGACGCCGAGAAAACGGAGATCGCCCACCGGCTGAATGAGCATCCGGCCCTGGCCCGGACGCTCTGGTACGGGTGGGAACATTATGGGCGCAGCGAGCAGCTGCCACCGCCGGACGACGACTGGGTCGTATGGCTCCTGCTGGCCGGTCGCGGCTTCGGCAAGACCCGCACGGGCGCTGAGACGATCCGCGCCCTGGTCGAGGACCATGGCGGCGAGGCGCTGAGGATCGCCCTGGTGGGCCCGACCGCAGCCGACGTCCGTAGCGTCATGGTCGAGGGGGAAAGCGGCGTTCTGGCGGTCCATCCGCCCGGCGAGGCGCCGGTCTATGAACCCTCGAATCACCGCATCCTCTGGAAGAACGGCACCGTCGCCACCTGCTTCTCCGCCGACGAGCCGCAGCGCCTGCGCGGGCCGCAGCACCATTTTGCCTGGACGGACGAGCTGGCCGCCTGGCGCTATCCTGAGGAAGCTTGGGACATGCTAATGCTGGGACTGAGGCTCGGCGACCGGCCACGCGCGATGGTCACCACCACGCCCAGGCCCATCCGCCTGATCCGGGAGCTAGCGGCGGCGAACACGACCCGCCTCGCCCGCGGCTCGACCTACGACAACAAGGCCAACCTGGCGCAAAGCTTCGTCAACACTATCATCGGCAAATATGAAGGCACACGCCTCGGCCGGCAGGAGCTGCATGCCGAGCTGCTGGAGCAGGCGGACGGCGCGCTGTGGACCCGCAAGGCGATCGAGGAGGCGCGCATCCCGGGCGAGGCCGTGCCGGCATTGAAACGCGCCGTGGTGGCGATCGACCCCGCGGTCACGTCGGGCGAGCATTCGGATGAGACCGGCATCGTCGTCGCCGGCACCGGCCATGACGGGCTGGTCTATGTGGTGCAGGACGCCTCAGGCCGCTACACGCCGAATGAATGGGCGGCGCGGGCGATCAACCTGTTCCGGCTGCACCAGGCCGACCGGATTGTCGCCGAAACCAACAATGGCGGCGACATGATCGAGGCAACCTTGCGCACCGTGATGCCTGAGATCGCCTTCAAGGCGGTCAGCGCCAGCAAGGGCAAGCAGACGCGGGCCGAGCCGGTGGCCGCGCTCTATGAGCAGCGCCGGGTCCGCCATGCCGGCGGTTTCCCTGCGCTGGAGGACCAGATGTGCAACTGGGAGCCGGGCAGCGGCGCCCCCTCGCCGGACCGGGTCGACGCTCTGGTCTGGGCGCTGACCGATCTGGTGCTGGAGCCGCAGCTGACCGGCACGCTCGACTTCATGCGGGGCGAGGCGCGGAAAGCCGGGCGGCCGCGCGACGAGCCCTGATCCACCCAATCGCAACAAACGGCCATTCCAC
>CAZNNJ010000083.1:0-12341 GCA_964574305.1 uncultured Rhodospirillales bacterium
TAGCCGATCGCGGCATGGTTTATCCGCCGGAACCGGTGATGCAGGAAATCCGCGCGCTGAAGGCCCTGCATAGCGTCAGCACGCCCGAGGCCTTTGCCGCCGCCTATCGCAAGTCGCTCACCAAGGTGCAGAACTGCCTGGGCTCCCACGGCGTCGCCCCGACCGCGAGCCTGGATACCGAGAATGCCGACCGTATTTGGGCCGAGCAGGCGAAGGCAAAGGGCGCGCACTGATGCCGAACTACGATGCCGGCCATTATTTCCTGACCGCCGCCATGCCGGTGCGGATGGATTCGGTGCTCGTCGACGGGCAGAGCCATTCGCGCCGCCACCTGATCCGCGAGGCGCTGGCGGCGATGCCGATGGGCGAGCGCACGGCGGCGAGCGAGGGCAAGGGCAATGCGAGCCCTTTCGCCCGAGCCAAGAGCACCCATTTCGTCCGCATCTTCGTGCTCGACGACGTCGTCTTCAACGGCCGGATGCCGCGCGACACGCTGCTCGACAAGCTGCGCAAGACCGACATGCTGGTGCCCCAGCCGGTCGACCGGCTGTCGACGCCGTTCCTGTTCTTCAATGTCGATTTCGATGCGGAGAACGGATCGGAGCGTGAGCGCGACCTCTATCTGACGGGGCTGTGGCAGGAGGCATCGGAGGCGCTGACCAAGGTGTTCCAGCACTGCCAGGGCTTTGACACGGTCCGCACGGCGCAGGATTTCTGCCGCTATATCGGCCGCTGCCAGCTCGAGACGACGATGCCGTTCAACGACTACTGGTCGTCGCCGCCGGCGCTGCACGACACCGACCTGGTGCCCTATGCGATCGGCGCCGGAGCAGGAGTGCTGGTGGGGCTGGTCGGCCTCGTCATCGGCGTCCATTGGCTGTTCTTCGCCGGGCTGCTGGTGCTGCTGGTGGCCGCGTATCTGGCCTATCACAAGGTGATGGAGGTGGGGGGCTCGCCCTTCCCCAAGTCGCCGCCGCCCGCGCCGGCGCCCGACCTGCCGACCGTGCTGAAGGCGCTCTATCTCCAGCGCGCCTTCACCGGCTTCGCGATCGAGACGCAGGGGCAGGGCGACAAGGCGCTGTTCGACCGGTTCGGCGCCTTCATCGCCGAGCGGCGGCCCGACGATATCTCTTCGCCCACCCAGGAGCCCGGAGTGATCGGTACATGAGGTTGTCCGCGCCATGAACAGGGGGCTCGATCTCGCCGACATCCAGGGCAATATCGTCCGCCCCTATGGCCGGTTCGGCTTTCCGGTCACGCGGCACATGTTCTTCCATATCGGCAACCCGGCTGCCGGCCGCGCCTTCGTCGAGGAGGTGCGCCACCAGGTGACGACGGCGGAGCGCTGGGCCGGGGTTGATGCCGCCAGGAAGGGTAACGCGCCGGCCCGGCCGCTGGTCGCGCTCAATATCGGCTTTTCCTGGCGCGGCCTCGCGGCGCTGAAGCTGCCGACCCGCACGCTCTCCGGCATGCCCGAGGAATTCATCGACGGCATGGCCGAGCGCTGGAGCATCCTGGGCGACATCGGCCCGTCCGCGCCGCGCAAGTGGGATGAGATCTGGCGCCGCTCCTCCGGCGGCGTGCGCGAGGTCCATGTCTGGGTCTCGCTCAACGCGCAGCTTGGGGCCGACGGCAAGCCGGTTGCGGAGCTGGACGAAAAGACCGCCTGGCTCAAGGACGCCGCCCATCGCTCCGGCGGGGTGACCCTGCTCAGCGGCCATAAGGGTTCGAGCGCGGAATACCAGGACAGCTCGGCGATCATGGAGACGTTGCCTGACGGGCGGCATGTGCCGACGGCTTTCGAGAATTTCCGCTTTACCGACGGCATCTCCGCACCGGCGTCAGCCGGCCAGTACGGGGCGGCGAGGGGGCCTGAGGGGGTGATCGGCGGCGGCAAGGTGACCCCCGGCGGCAATGGCTGGGGGCCCGTCGCGACCGGGGAATTCATCCTGGGCCATGCCAGCGAGGCGCAGGAGCTGCCGCCCTCGTCGGTGCCCTACGCCTTCATGCGCAACGGCACCTTCATGGTCTATCGCAAGCTGCACCAGAACCTGGCGGCCTTCGAAACCTATGTCGGCAAGCAGGCGGAGGCGCTGCGCGCCATCGATCCCAGCTTCAGCGACGACGAGGGAGCCGAGGCGACGGTCAAGGCCAAGATGGTTGGCCGCTGGCCCTCCGGCATCCCGCTTGCGGTCGCCCCGAACTACAAGGCCGCCCAGGAGATCGAGGCGCAATGGGCCGACATCCCGGCGCTGAGGCTCAAGCCCAGCCCGACCGCGCAGGACAAGGCGCGGATCGCCGCCTATGAGCGGATGCTGACCAATTTCCGCTATCGCGACGATGCGGAGGGGCTGCGCTGCCCCGTCGGCGCCCATATCCGCCGCTCCAACCCGCGCGACGCGCTCGACCCGACTTTCGGCACACCCGGCGCCAGCCCCGATTCGGCGCTGACCAACCGCCGCCGGATCATGCGGCGCGGCCTGCCTTACGGCGACCCGGGTGCCATCGACGACGGCAGCGAGCATGGCGTGATCTTCATCGCCATCTGCTCCAGCCTGTTCCGCCAGTTCGAGTTCGTGCAGCAGCAATGGATCCAGTACGGCTCCACCTTCAATGTCGGCAACGACACCGACCCGCTGGTGGGGCTGCGCCGCCCCGGCGCCAAGTTCGTCATCCCCGCCGACCCGGCCGGCGACAAGGCCCCCTTCATCTGCGCCAACCTGCCCAGCTTCGTCGAAACCCGCGGCGGCGAATACTTCTTCACCCCCAGCCTGACGGCCTTGCGCCAGATCGCCGAGGGCAGCGTCGACCCGACGTGATGAAGAATTTGGCCACAGATGACGCAGATTTTCACAGATTAAGAATTTATGAAATTTAACCACTAAGAACACAAAGAACACAAAGGTGGCGGTGCGTTCTGTGTTCTTCTTAGCGGAGCTGAGGAATAAAATCTTTTCTTAACCTGATGTCCTTCGTGTCCTTTGTGGAAAAATTCGTAATCTGTGAAGATCTGTGTCATCTGTGGCTAAATAACTCTTTTTACCCCGGTGCCGGCTGTGCCCCGCGGATCAGGCGGCCGGGCAGGGTGCCTGTCGCGGTATCGTGCCGGATCGTCACCTCGCCGTTCACGATCACCGCGTCATAGCCGGTGGCGCGCTGCATAACGCGGCGGCCGCCCGCCGGTAGGTCGTAGACCATTTCGGGCAGCTCCAGCTTCAGCCGGTCGAAGTCGATCACGTTGATATCGGCGCGGTAGCCCACGGCGATACGGCCCCGGTCATGGAGGCCATAGAGGTCGGCATTGTCGCTGGTCATGCTCTTGACCGCCTGCTCGATCGGGATGCGCGGGCCGCTTGTCCGGTCGCGCACCCAATAGGCGAGCATCAATGTCTGCCCGCTGGCGTCGCAGGCGATGCCGCAATGGGCGCCGCCGTCGCCCAGGCCATAGACGCTGGCCGGGTGGGTCAGCATGGCGTGGACGTCGTCGAGGCTGAAGCGGAAATAGTTGGTGAAGGGGAACATCAAGAGGTTGCGCCCGCCATTCCCGGTCAGGAAGTCGTAGCAATACTCCTCGGCGCTGACGCCCGCGGCCTCGGCCTTGGCGGCGATCGTGTCGCCGGGCTGGGGCTCGAAATCGATCGGCTCGCTGACCATCAGCATGTTGTTGAAACCGGTATGGACGAAGCTCGACAGCGGATGGTCGTATTCGCCATTGGGTTCGCTGAGGATCGCCGCGCGCACGGCGGGATCGCTCAGCCGCTCAACTTTTTCCTTCAGCGGCAGCCTGGCCAGCGCCTGATAGGACGGCCGGGTCGAGAAGGGATGGGACGGGCTCTCCAGCCCGAACAGGATGCCGGTCGGGCGGTTCGCCACCTGCGGATAGAGTGGAACGCCCTGTTCGCGCAGGGCGCCGGCGCGCTCCAGCATCACCCGCCAGCGGTCGAGCTCGGTATGGGTCTGCGCGACCGAGAAGACGACCGGACGGCCGGTGCGGGCCGCGATATCGCCCATCCAGTCGATCTCGGCATGGGCTTCTTCGGTGGCTTCGCCGTCCATGCCGCGCGGCACGACCTCGAACACCCCGGTATCGAGCTCGTTCAGCACGCCGGCCAGTGCCGCCAGCTCATCCCGGTTGGCGAAGGTGCCGGGCACGATCGCGCCGGTCGAGGTGCGGTGGGCCAGGATGCGGGAGGTCGACACGCCGAGCGCGCCGGCCTTGACCCCGTCGCGGACGATCTCGCTCATCCGCTTGAGATCGTCGGCGGTCACCCCGTCGTCGTTGGCACGCCCGCCCATCACATAGGCGCGGACGGCGGCATGCGGCACATGGGTCCCGACATCGACCATCCAGCGCCGCTTGCCCAGTACGTCGAGATATTCCGGGAAACTCTCCCACCCCCAGGTGATGCCCTCGGCCAGCACAGTCCCGGGAATATCCTCGACCCCCTCCATCAGCTCGATCAGCGCCTGCTCGCCGCCGGGCTTGACCGGCGCGAAGCCGACGCCGCAATTGCCCATCACCACCGTCGTGACGCCATGCCAGCAGGACGGGGCGAGCTGCGGGTCCCAGGTCGCCTGACCGTCATAGTGCGTGTGCACGTCGACGAAGCCGGGGGTGACGATCTTGCCCTTGGCGTCGATGACCTCCCGCGCCGGCCCGTCGACTGCGCCCACTTTAGCGATTCGGCCATTCTGGACGGCGATATCCGCCTGGAACGGAGCCTTGCCGGTGCCATCGACAATCGTGCCGCCGCGGACGATGAGGTCGTACCTGCTTCCTCCCCGTCTTTGCCGCGCCTTCGGGGGTTGGGGCGGGGACGGTGGACCTGATGGGACGGTGCGGGAGGAGTGGACTTCCCCCCGGTGGGGAGGGGTGGACGACGCAGTGGTCGGGTGAGGGGGCGCCGCCGTTAGGTTGGAGCACCAAGAAGGGCTCGCTGTGCTCGCCACCCCCTCACCCGGATCGCTGAGCGATCCGACCTCTCCCCGTTGGGGCGAGGTCAATGACGGCGCTGCCGCTGTATTGTCACGGCTGGAAAAATCTCGACAATCCCTAGGTTGTACTGCCACGGAAGACAATCTGATTCGATCACTGATAGGCGGGAACGGTCAACGATGGATCGATGGTTATTCTGGCCCGCGTCTGTGTCTCTGGCGGTCGTGACAGTTTTGGCATTTGTCTGCGGGCTGCCTGGGCCGGTCAGTTTTATAATGATACCCATTTCGATCTATGCGGCAGCGATTGCGGCAATCGCGTTTCTGATCGTGTCCCTGGTTTTTGCGGCAAGGAAGCGCCCACGACGCGCCGCATCCTTCTTGTTTGTACTGGTGGCTCCCTTGCTCCTGTTGCCACCAATCAACTGGGTGGCGGACTGCGTGCATCTCGGGCTCACCGCCTGGTTTGGAGAAGGACAGCTTGGTTCGAACAAAAGGCCGAAAGGAACTGGATTTGAAGTCTTCGATTGGTCTGTTGGATTTGCCGGTGGCCCTCTTACTTTTCTGATCCGCGATCAAACTGATGAGATTGCCTTGCCCATGGCTCGCCACACGCAGCCTGCGGACTCAGAACATGGCTTCGGAGAAGATTGCGCGGGCAGGGTGCGCCATTTGTTCGGCCATTATTACGTTTGCACGTTCTGAGACATGGGACGAATGTCGGCCCATGAACGGGCCTACTCCCGCCCCGGAATCGTCAGCCCTCGCTGCACCGCCGGCCGCGCCAGCGCCCGGTCCAGCCAGGCCGGCACGTGCTTCAGACTGTCGAAATCGACCAGCTCGCGCGCCTCGTAGAAGGTGACCAGGTTGCGGACCCAGCCGATCGTCGCGATATCCGCGATGGTGTAATCGTCGTCCATGATCCACTGCCGGCCTTCGAGGCGGGTGTCCAGCACACCGAGCAGCCTTTTCGATTCGTCGCGATAGCGCTCCAGCGGGCGCTTGTCCTCGTACGCCTTGCCGGCGAATTTATGGAAGAAGCCGACCTGGCCGAATATCGGGCCGATCGAGGACATCTGGAAGAACACCCACTGGATGGTCTCCCAGCGCCGCGCGGGGTCGGCGGGGATGAATTTGCCGGTCTTCTCCGCCAGGTACATCAGGATGGCGCCGGATTCGAACAGCCCCAGCGGCTTCCCACCCGGGCCGTCGGGGTCGATCATCGCGGGGATCTTGCCGTTGGGATTGAGCGCCCGGAATTCCGGCAGGTGGCTCTCGTTCTTCATGATGTCGACCAGGTGCGGCTCATAGGGCAGCCCCGTCTCCTCCAGCATGATCGAAACCTTCACGCCGTTCGGCGTCGGCAGCGAATAGAGCTGGATACGGTCGGGATGCTGGGCGGGCCAGCGCTGGGCGATCGGGAAGTCGGAGAGGTTGGGCATCAAGAAAACTCCGTAAGTACTTGAAACTGTTATAGCCCCGGCAGCATCGGCGAGCGGTCGGCGGCGCGGGTGAGGTCGTCCGGCATGATATGGGTTACGGTGAAGCCGTGCCTAGTCATCTCTTCGGCGATGATGCTGCGATGGCAGTTGGTCCACAGCGCCTCGGCGCACATCACCGCCACGCGCCGCCCTGAAGTCATATCTTCGAGTTGTTTCAGAGATGACTGAAACTGCTCAGTTTTTGTATATTCTATATAGGCCGAGAACGGCCGGTTCTTCTGCGCCCCGGCACTGTCCGGAGACTCGCGTTTTCCACCCAAAGACACCATATGATGATAGGATATCCCGGCGTCGGTCAGCGCCCCTCTGAGCGCCGCCTGGTTGAATTGCGGATTTCGGCGTGAGCCGGGGAACGAGCGGACGTCGGCAAGCGCTTCGATCCGGTGCGCCTTCAGCAGGGCGATGAACGCATCGATCGGATGATTAGAATGTCCGACGGTGAAGACCGCCCTGGGTTGTGGATTCATTTTTTCCATGCTGCCGGAATGCAGAAAATGGATAGACAGGTTATCGAGATATGGTACGCTTCCCTCTTGTGACAACAAGCTGTTGTGGGTGACCGATGGATTATCCACAGCGCATTCGTCCACATTCTGTGGATAACTATGGGGGCGTATCGATGTTCGATGTCGTACAGTTAGAAAACGGCACGCGTCTCAAGACCGATCCGTCGCGCGATGACCTGTTGACAGATTTTGGAAAAGCGACCCTTTCGGACCGCTATCTGCTCCCCGGCGAGACCTTCCAGGACCTGTTCGCGCGCGTCGCGGTCCATTACAGCGACGACAGCGCCCATGCGCAGCGCCTCTACGACTATATTTCGAAGCTCTGGTTCATGCCGTCGACCCCGGTCCTGTCGAACGGCGGCACCAGCCGCGGGCTGCCGATCTCCTGCTTCCTCAACGAGGCCAACGACAGCCTGAACGGCATCGTCGACCTGTGGAACGAGAATGTCTGGCTGGCGGCGCGCGGCGGCGGCATCGGCTCCTATTGGGGCAATCTGCGCTCGATCGGCGAGAAAGTCGGCGGCAACGGCAAGACCTCGGGCATCGTCCCCTTCATCCGCGTGCAGGATTCGCTGACGCTGGCGATCAGCCAGGGGTCGCTCCGGCGCGGCTCGGCCGCGGTCTATCTGCCGATCAGCCATCCCGAGATCGAGGAATTCATCGAGATCCGCCGTCCCACCGGCGGCGACCCGAACCGCAAGGCGCTCAACCTGCATAACGGCGTCACCATCCCCGACGCTTTCATGCGGGCGGTCGAGGCCGACGAGGAATGGGCGCTGACCAGCCCGAAGGACGGGGCGGTGATCCGCCGCGTCTCGGCGCGCAGCCTGTGGGTCCGCCTGCTGACCGCCCGGATCGAGACCGGCGAGCCCTATATGATCTTCATCGACCATGTGAACCGCGCCATCCCCGATCACCACAAGCTGGCCGGGCTCCAGGTCAAGATGTCGAACCTGTGCAGCGAGATCACGCTGCCGACCGGTGCCGACGCCTATGGCAAGGAACGCACCGCGGTGTGCTGCCTGTCCTCGCTCAACCTGGAGAAATTCCTGGAGTGGCAGGACCATCCGACCATCGTCGAGGACGTGCTGCGCTTCCTCGACAATGTGCTCAGCGACTTCATCGAGAACGCGCCGGATTCGATGTCCCGCGCCAAATACGCGGCCCAGCGCGAGCGCTCGATCGGGCTCGGCGTCATGGGCTTCCATTCCTTCCTGCAGGGGATGGGCGTGCCGTTCGAGAGCGTGATGGCCAAGGTGTGGAACCGCCGCATGTTCCAGCATGTCCGCAAGGCCGCCGACGCGGCCTCGGTCAAGCTGGCGCTGGAGCGCGGGGCCTGCCCGGACGCGGCCGATTACGGCATCATGGAGCGGTTCTCCAACAAGATCGCGATCGCGCCGACGGCCTCGATCTCGATCATCTGCGGCGGCACCTCGCCGGGCATCGAGCCGCTGCCGACCAACGCTTATACCCACAAGACGCTGTCGGGCTCCTTCCCGGTGCGCAACCCGCATCTGGAGGCGCTGCTCGCCGAGCGCGACCGCAACAATGAGGAGACCTGGTCGTCGATCGTGATGAATGGCGGTTCGGTTCAGCACCTGGATATCCTGAACGAGCATGAGAAGATGGTGTTCAAGACCGCCTTCGAACTCGACCAGCGCTGGGTGATCGAGCTGGCGGCCGACCGCACGCCGTTCGTCTGCCAGTCGCAGTCGCTGAACGTCTTCATCCCGGCCGACGTGCATAAGCGCGACCTGCACCAGATCCACTTCCAGGCCTGGAAGCAGGGGGTGAAGTCGCTCTATTACTGCCGCTCGATGTCGATCCAGCGCGCCGAATCCGCTGCCAGCGCCGCCGCCGCCGCGCCGGACATCATCGAGAGCGTCGGCTCGCCCCGCCTGCCGCTGGGCTCGGGCGACCAGTCCAACCCGACCAACTATGAGGAATGCCTGTCCTGCCAATAGGCAGGCCTTTCTATGGCGCCTAAGACGGCGGCTCCTGCCACGCGGGAGCCGCCGTTTTAGTTTTAACGCAGAGGTCGCGGAGGACCGCGGAGGGCGCTGGGCGAAGAATCACTTCATCGTCATTCCTGCGCAGGCGGGAACCATTCGTCCGCCTGCGCAGAGGCCTGGAACGGATTCCCGCCAGCGCGGGAATGACGGAAACGAAAAAAGACCTCAGCGCCCTCCGCGGTCCTCCGCGACCTTTGCGTTAAGAATCTTCATTGGACGTTTTGCTGTGCGATATTTGTGATAACGCGCCCATCCCCCGGAACCGGCCGCCAAGCGGACCTATCTATCCCTTAGGCTGACAGTTCGGGCCGCACGCAAGCGGGCCACCAGCCGAACTCATGGGGGATACATGAATGCGTTCGGACAGGTCCTGTTCCGACGATCGGAATGGCGCGCAGCGGGGCTGGCCGCAGGCCTGACGGTCTGCGCGATTGTCCTAGGCACTTCCGCCTCGCCGGTCTTGGCCGCGGGCGATGCAAACCAGGCGCCGCCGGTTCCGCTCTACTCGGACCATGTCAGCAAGTCGACGACCATCGCGCCGGGGATGATGATCATCACCACGAAGGACTCGTTCGAGACCGTCGTCGGCTGGTATCGCGCCAACCTCAAGGACCAGCTGGCCGAGGTCGCGATGGGCCCGACGCACCGTCACTATCTGACCCATAACGGGGCGGGAGTGGATGTCGCATCCGAGGGTTCGGGTTCCCAGGCCGTGACGAAGATTTCCCTGTTCTGGAAGGTGGGCGCCGCGGCGTCCGCCGTGGCACAGAACAAGCCGGCGGCCGCGCCTGCGCAGAAGGCCGAGGGAACCGACGCCACCCCTGCGCCCGCCGAGCTGGCGAGCGTCGCGCCGCCTGCGGCCCTCGCCGAGGTTGCCAGGCGGCCGATCCAGGAACTCGCCGCCGTGACGCCGGCGCCGGACGCCGAGGACGTCTTCCCGGCGCCGGTCAAGCTGGCGAGGATGGCGCCGCCGCGCAGGCTCGTCGGGCTGAATCACCGTCCGATCAAGGAACCCGCCGTCATGGCGCTGGCGCCGAAGGCCATGAATGCCTTCCCCGAGCCGGCTGAGCTCGCGAGCGTCGCCGCTTTGCCGAGCCTCGCCAGGCTGGACAGGCTTCCGATCCAGGAACCTCCCGTCACGGCGACGGCGCCGCAGGTCGAGGATCTCTTCCCCGAACCGGTCGAGCTGGCGAGCGTCGCCCCGCTGCCGAGCCTGCGCGAGCTGGAGCGGCTTTCGATCAATCAGCCCGCCATCACCCTGGTGCTGCCGGTGCCAAAGCTGGAGGACGATGGCGCCGCGCCCGCGCCAGTCGAACTGGTGAGCGTCACGCCGCCGTTAAGCCTCGCCGCGCTGGGCAGCCTGCCGATCCAGGGGCTGGCCGTCATGGTGCCGGCGCCGCAGGTCGAGGACATCTTCCCCGCCCCGGTCGAGCTGGCGAGCATCGCGCCGATGAGCCTCGGCAGGGTGGACGGAAAACCGATCCAGGAACCCGCCGCGATCGCGCCGGTCTCGATTGTGCCGCCCAGGCCCTCCGAGCCGCCTGCGGCCAAGAAGGGCTCCGGGGAGGCCGGCGAGTCCCAAGGGGCTGGCTATTTCAGGCAAGGCCGCTATGCCGAGGCGCTGGTCGCCTGGGAGGAGGCGGCGGCCAGGGGCAGCACGGAGGCGGCGCTGGCGCTGGGCATGATGTACGATTCCGGGCAGGGCGTGCCCCAGAACTATGTCGACGCGCTGAGCTGGTATCAGGTGGCGGCCGAACAGGACGATCCGGTCGCGCTCTTCAATGTCGGCGTCCTCTATGACACGGGCTACGGCGTGCGCCAGGACACGGCCGAGGCGGCCAGCTGGTATGAGCGGGCGGTGGTCAGGGGATCGGGGCGGGCGGCCTACAATCTTGCCCTGCTGTATCAAAAGGGCGACGGCGTGGCCCAGGACATCGCTCAGGCCGAGCTGTATTTCAAGCATGCGGAGCGGCTGGGTGTCACGCCTGAACGGCGCCATCGGCGCGGACGCCGGGCCGCCTATGATGCCGAGGAGGTGTCGTTCAACACGCTCCATACGATCCTGGATGACGCGCGGCCTGAGCGGCCGGGGGCCGCCGTTGCCCAGATGGAGGGCTGGGCGGAGGCTGGCGACCCGGTTTCGGAGTACGATTTCGCCTATTATCTCGAACGGGGCATAGGCCATGAGATCGATCTGCGGCGGGCTTATGCGCTGTACCGCAAGGCGGCCGACCATGCGCGCGACGAGCGCCTGAGGCGGGTCGCCGAGGCCGGGGCCGCCGAGGTCAAGTCGCATCTCGTCGCCGCCGGACGGCGGCGCTGGTGATAGCCCCTGAAAAAAGGCGGAGCCCTACCTATATCTAGTGGTGGACAGCAGAAAATCTCCCAGCTATGGTTTTTACCTGTGCGGTCGAACTTCCTGTCCGGGAGGCCTCAGACGTGGCGATGAACGACAATAACCCCTTCAGGGATTTCGGGCGGTGACGGGCGGATTCAGCTTCCGCCTCGGCGGCCGGACGTTCCAGTCCGATGGGGTGACCTGCCTGTATCGCGCCGTCGATACCGAGGGCATGGCGACGCGCTTCCTGATGCTGACCAAGGACGGGCGCTTTGCCTGGCTGGACCGGGTGATCGGCGGCAAGGGCGTCCATGCCGCCGAGGAATGGAGCCCGGACCGGGCTCGCACCTTCCTGATGCAGCATGGCGAAAGCGATGTCGTCGAGGAATTCCCCGACATCTTCCGCAAGCGCCCGGTTGTCGTCCAGCCGGCCAGGCCGCGCAAGGCGCCGAAGGACAACGCCGCCGAACCGTTCCTGTTTCCGCTTCACTAGTCCTTCAGTCCGAGGCCGCCCGCATGCCAAATCTTCTCACCCCCAACACCGCCTACAAGCCGTTCGGCTATCCCTGGGCCTATGAGGCCTGGATGACCCAGCAGCGCATCCATTGGCTGCCGGAGGAGGTGCCGCTGGCGGACGACGTCAAGGACTGGCGCAACAAGCTGTCGCCGGCGGAGCAGAATCTGCTGACCCAGATCTTCCGCTTCTTCACCCAGGCGGATGTCGAGGTGAACAACTGCTACATGAAGCATTATTCCCAGGTCTTTCAGCCGACCGAGGTGAAGATGATGCTGGCCGCCTTCTCCAACATGGAGACGGTGCATATCGCGGCCTACAGCCACCTGCTCGACACGATCGGCATGCCCGAGACCGAGTATTCGGCCTTCCTCCAATACAAGGAGATGAAGGACAAGTACGACTATATGCAGGGCTTCAACGTCGAATCGCGGGAGAATATCGCACTCACCCTCGCGGTCTTCGGCGCCTTCACCGAGGGGCTGCAGCTGTTCGCGTCCTTTGCGATGCTGATGAACTTCCCGCGCTTCAACA
>CAZNNJ010000084.1:0-12312 GCA_964574305.1 uncultured Rhodospirillales bacterium
AAGAGCGGCGCGTCAGTCAGGAGCAAATCGACGAAGCCCGCCGGCAGTTCGAGCAGCCGCCGCAGCGGCTCGTCGATCGGCTGGTAGGCATAGTTTCCATCGGGCGTGCGGCACGTTTTGGTGAAGACACCCGCCGCCGCGTCGAGCCGCCGATAGACCGTCGTCTGGCTGTGCCCTTCGTCCCGCTCCTCTGACAGGTCGCGGGCAAAGCGGCGGATGCCGCCGGCCGCGGTCTTATATTGCTCAACCCGGATGACCCGCCCGTCCGGCGTGCGGTATTCGCCGCGGAAATCGTCGCTGAGTTCGCTGATCCCGTGCTCGAACAGGGAATCGAGGTCGCCGAAGCCGGAGCTCGCGAGCAGTTCCCTGACGCGCGGATCGTTCGACATGGCGCGGGCGATCTCGGCATAGGCGACGCCGGGCTTGAGCAAGGACTCGGCGAACTGGAACTCCTGAACGAAGCCCTCGTCCCAGAAGACGAGGCGGCCATCGGCGTCAATCAGCGCGAAGCTGTTCAGGGGCTGGCCAAGGGACATCAGCGTGTCGGCGGCCTTCGCCACGGCGGGCGCCGGAAGAGGACCGCCCTCGGCGCGGGCACCCCTATTGCCTCGACATCGAACATGGCCCCTGCCCGCCTATCCGTGATGAACGGAGACTATAACATATTTGAGGAATTGTTCGTCCGAATCGCGATGAGTATCGTTCAATTTATTGAACGATACTATCGGACGGCAGCGTCGGGAAATGACCTTATGGCGCCCCAGGGCCGGACTCATATGAGAAACACGACGCACTGCAATGGCGTGAATTTTTTAGAGCAATTTGGCCGATACCGCCAAATGTATCGCCAAGTGCGTTCCTTGCCTTCACTGGTTGGCGAAGAGGGTACCGCGACCGTAGGGCAATAACATACGCATTCCCGACACGACACGCCCCCTTCGATCTCAAAACGCGGCTGGCGTGGCTTCCATAGCCCATCAATGCACGCGGCATACATGCAGCCACGCCGACAACTCAGCTCGTATCTCTTTGAAATGACACGGTGACGATCGCACCGCGCGGCACACGACCCGAAGGCAAACGCGCCATCAGCGATTTGGGTTAATTCATTTGATGCCGCATTACCCCCTTTGCATGCATAGCCTCTTAATTAAAATGCATGTTAATTTCCTCCACGAAATAAATCGCTTAGCAGGATTTACCTGACTTAAGGATCGCATCTGAAAATCGGGGAACTTCACCAGAGTTTTAATACATTATGGCTATATGTATAATAAACTTTCCATAATCCGTGAGGATATATTGTTTATCAATTTGACCAAAGTACCGCAGGCCGCGCCAGTTCCAGCAGCAATCCGATATACATCGCTGCTGAATTGGTTCGGACGAAATAGAGGCTGACCATCCAATCGCTGACGGCATACGACCGCCGCCACATTTGCCAATAGGTGTAACCTTGATCGACCATAACCGCCTTTCGTGCCTTCTGACCCTCGGCCTGGCTCTGCTTCCGCTAGCGGCCAACGCTGCGAACAACCAGCCCGTGCTGACGATTGCCGCCTCTCCCGGCGTTCAGACGCCGAACGCGATGGCGGTGTCGATCAACAAGTCGCAGGTGCTGCGGGTCAACCAGACCATTCGCAAGATCACGGTCGGCAACCCTGCAATCGCGGATGTCGCGGCGCTTTCCGACCGGTCCTTCTACGTGCTCGGCAAAAGCCTGGGCACCACCAATGTGGCGATATACGGCCAGAACGGCGCACTGCTGGCGGTGACCGACATCATTGTCGGCATCGACGTCCAGGGCGTGAAGGCGGCCCTCAACGATGTCATGCCGCAGGAAAAGATCGACGTTCTGTCGGTCAACGACTCGGTCGCCTTGAACGGGGCCGTCTCGTCGCCGGCCAAGGCCAACCAGGCCGTCGCGATCGCGCAGCATTTTCTGCCGGAGAAGATCTCCGTCATTAACAATCTCGGCGTCCGCGGCAACCAGCAGGTGATGCTCCAGGTCAAGATCGCCGAAGTCTCGCGATCGGTGTCCAAGTCTCTCGGCCTGACACCGAAGGTCTCGATCGGGGCGCCGGGCAGCACATCCGGATTTACCGGCTCGACCACCTCCACCACCGCGATGTCCGCCTTCGCGACCGCGGTGGCATCGGCGGCCAGCGGCAATTTCGCCCTGAACATGAAAATCGACGCCCTCGAAGAGAAGGGCCTGGTCAAAATTCTGGCCGAGCCCAATCTCGTCGCCATGTCCGGCGACACGGCAAACTTCCTGGCCGGCGGCGAATTCCCGGTGCCGACGAATGAAGTGACCAACGCCGGCGTGCCGACGATCACCGTCGAATTCAAGCCTTTCGGCGTGTCGCTGGCATTCACGCCGACCGTCATCGACGACGACCTGATCAACCTGGTCGTCGCGCCGGAAGTGTCGCAGATCGACAAGCAGACGGCGCCGGTCATTCTCAACGGATTTCTGATCCCGGGCATCTCGACGCGCCGGGCGCGGACCACCGTCGAACTGCGCGACGGCCAGAGCTTTGCGATCGCCGGTCTCCTGCAGAGCGACTTCAGCGATCAGATCCGGCAGATCCCGGGCTTCGGCGATTTGCCGATCATCGGGGCACTGGCGCGCGATTCACAGTTCCAGCGCAACGAGACCGAACTGGTCATCATCATTACGCCCAAGCTGGTCCATCCGGCCCCCGCGGGCACGCTGGCGGCCCCGACGGACAGCTTCGTGCCGCCGGCGGACACCGACGCCTTCTTCTATGGGCGCCGCGAAGGTGGAGGCCAGGATAACGGGCTTGCATCGTCCGGCGCCGCCGGCGGCGGTCTGACCGGGCGCTATGGCCACATCATTCGCTAAGGAGAAATCGATGAACCGTCTCTTGCTGCTGCCCCTGCTCGGCCTCGCCGCCTGCAGCACGGACCCTCACATGGTCCTGGCCCCCGATTTCGGAAACTCCGTTGAGAGCAACATCGCGGCCCAGGTCGACAACCCCGCGCCGAACACGAGCACCGACGGGCACCTGTCGGACGGGATGCGGATCGCCGGCGCGATCGAGCGCTACAGGACCGAGCATGTCTACCCGCCGATTCCGCCCCTTCGGTCCACCATAAAGGAGGGCGTGGCCCCGGATCAGCCCCCCCCCGTGCCCGCTACCAACCAGTGATGACCAGGGAGATTGGTGTCCCATGATTTCGCCCCGCCTGTTCCTTCTGGGCACGACCCTCTGCCTCGGCGCCTGCATGAGCACCGGCCTTCCGACAATTCGGCCGGCCCCCGCCCCGGCAATGAACCAGGAGACGTTGTTCGAGCGTGCTTATGACGAAGGGAAAGAGCATCTGGCCGCTGGGCGCGCAGGTCTCGCGATCGTCGCATTCGAACGGGCGGTCCGCTTGGACCCCACATCGGTCAACGCCCTGAACGGGATCGGCGCGGCCTACGACGATCTGAAGCGCTATGACATCGCCCTCGCCTATTACAAGCGCGCGCTGCGTCTGGCGCCGCAGAGCGCCGACACGGTGAACAACATCGCGGTATCTCTACGGCTTGCCGGCGACCCGGCGGCGAACGAGTGGTTGGCGCGGGCAGCAAAACTTGACCCGGCCAACGGCACCATCGCCGCGAATATCGTCCAGGCGCAGGCGGACGATGAGGCCAATCAGAAGGTCCACAGCGCGGAACCTCCGGAAACGCCAGCGGCTCCTCCCGCGACCACCGTGGATGCCGGTACCCCAACCCTTCGGCGATCCGGCGCGGCGGAGTTTCTACTGGAGTCGCCCAGCCAGCCGCCGGCATCGAACGGTGTGACGGACCGACCCGCGCCAGCGACATTGATCCCTGTCGTCGCGACGATCGATCCGCCTGCGCCGAGCCGCACCGAAACCCACGATGCGCCAACGGTTGCTCCGATCCAGCCCCGGCCGATCGCGGCGGTGGCGCTGACCGCTTTGCCGGTCGCCAGGAGCACAGGCCTGCCTTCCGAGGCACAGATCAACGTCTCGAATTGTGTCGGCCGGACACATATGGCGCGCCGGTTCGGCGGCTTCCTCGCGGCGAAGGACCTCTCCGTTCGCCACATCACCAATGCGCCGACTTTCGACTGCGAGAAAAGCAGGTTGCTGGCCCGCGCCGGGTTTGAGTTTCAGGCCGAGGCGGTGGCGCATTTGCTGCCGGTGGCGATCGCCATCGAGAACAATGACACGACGACGGACGACATTCGCCTGGTGCTCGGCCGCGATCTCGTCGCGTTTGATCGCACATTGGGAGAGTGACATGCATAAGCCCATTATTGCGGTTCTGTTCCTGTCTGTCCTGGCCGGTTGTACGCAATCGACGGGGCGGCTGCCCCAGTTGGAAGCGGGGGCGCCCGTCAGCCCCACCGAAATGTCCACTACGCTCGCGGCCGCCGACGCAACCCTCGACGAGGGGCATTTCACGGAAGCTCTCCAGATCTATCAGCAGCTGATGGTCGACGCGCCTGCCGAGCCCCGCGCTCAATTCGGCGTCGGCGAATGCCTTCTGGCCCTGGGCAAGCCCTCCCAGGCCAAGCAGATTTTCACGGGCCTGAAATCCAACGCCGCCCTGCACGCGACCGCGCTGCAGGGAGAGGGACTGGCCCTGCTCGCGCTTGGCGAGAACGACCCCGCGGAGGCTGCCCTGCACGAGGCGGCGGCGGCCGATCCAGCTTTGTGGCGGAGCTGGAATGCGCTCGGCAAACTCGCCGACCTGAAGCATCAGCCGGACGAGGCCGCGAAGTTCTACGCCAAAGCCTCGGAGCTCAATCCGCGATCCGCGGCCGTCATCAACAATGCCGGCTATTCGAAGCTGATCAGCGGCGACGCTCCGCAGGCCATCGAGCTGCTGCGCAAGGCGCTGGTGCTGGATCCCAAGAGTGAAACGATCCAGAACAATCTTCGCCTCGCCATCGCCGCCGACGGCAAGTACGACGAGGCCATCAAGGCCACGCCGCACGAGCAGCTGCCGGTGGTCCTCAACAATGTCGGCTATGTCGCCATGCAGCATGGCGACGTCAGCACCGCGGAAAGCTATTTCGCCCGCGCCATGGAGGCCAGCAGCAGCTACGCGTCCGTAGCCGCCAAGAATCTCGAGCAGCTCAAAAGCGAGCAGCCGTCGGCCCAGTGATGATCGCCGGCGCCCCATTGCCGCTCACGACGCTGCTGTTCGCAGCATTGCTGGCGGCGGCCCTTGTGACCGACGTCGCATGGCTCCGCATACCGAACTGGATCGCGGCTGCGCTGGTCGCGCTGTTTCCGGTCGCCGCCCTGATGGCGCCGCACCCCGGCGCCTGGTGGCTGTCGCATCTCGCCGCCGGCGCGATCGTCCTGGTCGTTGGAATCGGTCTGTTCGCCTGGGGCAAAATCGGCGGCGGCGACGCCAAGCTGACGGCGGCGATCGGATTGTGGTCGGGGCTTGCGCTTCTGCCGTCGCTGCTTCTCGTCATCGCCGTGCTGAACGGCGCGGTCATCCTGGCCTATATGGCAATTCGTTTCTATTGCATCGGCGCATATTTCGAAGCGCGCGGCGTGCATATCGTGTCGCTGCAACCTGGCAAGGACATGCCCTTCGCGGTCGCGGCCGCGGCCGGCTGCTGGATCTTCCTGCGGGAATTCCTGACCTAGATGCCATTCGGGCGGCTTTCCGCGCCGAAATTCACGCTCTTTTCTTGAGCGCGCCAATTCCACCATGAACGCCCAGTCGGACTAACACTTTATCTCACCTTTATATCTTTTAGATATGTTGATTCACGTAAAATAATATAGAAACAATACTAACTGCGGATATGTAAGATATCTACGCAGCAACGGATAATATTGTCAGGATCAATATTATCCAACCTGACAATATCGGAGGAAAAAATGTCTCTGCTCAACCGTCTGCTTCGCGATGAAACCGGGTCCAACGCGCTGGAATACGGCCTCATCGTCGCTCTCGTATCTCTCGCGGTGGTCACCGGCGCCACCGCCGCCGGCACGGCGCTGGGCGGCCTGTTTACCGCTATCGGCACCGAGCTGGGCACGCTGACCACCACAATCACAGCATAAGCAAAGTCAAGGACAGGTTTGTCCGTTAGGGGTACTGAGTTATAAATGCAATAGAACCCATTCGGACAATTGCTGCTTGACTAAAATACAAAATATTATGATCTGACTACAGGATATTAGGTTGTCGCCTCAATTTCTGTAGATCCAGATACATCTTGTATCAGGATAATTATGGGACTTTAGACAAACAGGAGAGTGTAATGCGTCTGTTCAATCGTTTTTTTCAAGATGACTCTGGGTCGAATGCTTTGGAGTACGGTCTGATCGTGGCTCTGGTCTCGCTGGCGGTCGTCACCGGCGCCACCGCGGCCGGCACGGCGCTGGGCGGCATGTTCACCGCTCTCGGCACCAAGCTGACGGGCATCACGACCACGATCGCAGCCTGATCGAAACAAGGAAGGCGCCGCCCAGGCGGCGTCTTCCTCCCTTTTCCTCAATCATTCCAACGAATCATAGACTGGAGCCCTCCAATGAAAGCGAAAGGCATTATCCTTCTGGTGATTTCGCTGGTCCTCGGACTGGGTGCAGTCCAGTGGATCCGCGGTCTCACGAAGAATACCCCACAGGTTACCGCGAGCATCGTGGTGGCCAGATCCAATCTGAATTTCGGCGATCATATCGGCAGCAATGACCTTCAGCTGGTGAGGTGGCCGACCGATGCCCTTCCCGAGGGGGCATTCACCGACATCGCCCAGATCGCCGGCCCCGGCCAGGACCGCGTGGTGCTTCGGCCGATCGAGCCCAACGAGCCTGTGCTGGCGAGCAAGGTGAGCGGTTCGGGCGGCAAGGCGTCGCTGTCGACGGTGATCGACCAGAACATGCGCGCCATGACCATCCACGTGAACGACGCGACAGGGGTCGCGGGCTTCATCACGCCAGGCGACCGTGTCGACATCTTGCTGACCCGCGATGACGGCGGCAACAGCAAGGAAACGTCGAAGACCGACATATTGCTGCAGAACGTGCTGGTGCGCGGCATCGACCAGGAGGCCAACGAACGCAAGGAGAAGCCGACCGTCGTGAAGGCCGTCACCGTCGAGGTGAGCCCCGCCGACGCGCAGAAGCTGACGCTGGGCAGCAATATCGGGACGCTGAGCATGGCGCTGCGCAACCTCGCCAGCTCGCAGGAGGTCACGACCCGCTCGCTGTCCGTGAAGGATCTGCAGCCTGAGCCGGCCCTGATAGCCCCCCCGCGTCCGAGCATGGGCCAGCATATCGAAATCGTCCGCGGCACCGACGCCTCCTCCTATGCGGTGACCCGCGATGGAATGGCCGCCACCGCCGCCAAGCCCCGGGCGACGAAATCATGAAGACCCGGTCCGCCCGCCGTCGTGCGGCTGCCGTCGATACGCTGTGCAGTCTTCGCGACGATCACGGCGGGATAGCGGTCGCCATCGCCATCGCCCTGACCGTCATGATCGGCTTTGGCGCCACCGCGACCGAGATCGGCACCTGGCTGCTGACCAGGCGGGCGATGCAGGGGGCGGCCGACGCCGCCGCGGTCAGCGCCCTCAACGCCACGGCCCGTGGCGGTCCCGACATCACGACCCAGGCGCGGGGCATCGCGGCGCAGAACGGGTGGACCCACGGCGTCAACGGCGTCACCGTCACCGTCAATCAACCGCCGTCGGTCGGCAACTTCACCGGCAATGCGCAAGCGGTCGAAGTCATCATCGGGCAAGCGCAGCCCTTGTTCTTCTCGGGAATGCTGCCCGGCGTCACCGCGCCGACGATCAGGGCGCGCGGGGTCGCCGCACCGAGCCCGACAACCGGGAACGGCTGCATGTTGGCGCTGGACACCGGCGATTCGATCTCGGTTCAGGGCAACGGCGCGCTGACGCTGAGCGGCTGTGATCTCGACGGCAACGGCAATATATCATTCAGCGGCAATCACTCCGCCGCCTCGGCGCATTCCATCGATATCAAGGGCACGGTCTCGTCGCCGTCGCAACTGACATTGACCAGTGGCCCTGGCACCCAAAACGATCCGGTCGGGTTTACGGACCCCTATGCCGGCCAACGCTCGTTCAGCAAGCCCGCAAGCTGCGTGCCGTTCGCCGGCACATTCACGCCCGGCGCTGCCTATTGCGGCGTAAACATCAGCGGCGGCACCATCTCGATGCCATCCGGGGTCTATTACATCGAAGGCGGCGTGGGTACCTGCGGCGGCTTCTGCGTTTCCGGCGGTGCGACTCTGACATCGGCAACTGGGGGCGTGACGATCGTCCTGACCAATACGGGGACCGGCCCTTACGCCACCCTCAATATCACCGGCAATCCCAGCAGCAGCGTCAGTTTAACGGCGATATCTGACCCGACCGCGACAACGCGAGGTCTGGTCTTCTTCCAGGATCCAGCGGCACCGGCCGGCCAGACGGAAACGATCGCTGGCAACGGCAATGTCAGCATCGAAGGCGCGATCTATTTTCCGAAAGGATACATCAGCTTAAGCGGAAACGGGAATCTACACACGCCAGGCTGCCTGCAAGTCATCGGTTTGAGAATCATAGATTCTGGCAACGCCACCCTTGCCAGCAACTGTGTCGGCACGGGAACGAACGGCATCGGCCACGGCGCCGGCGCGATCCGGCTGGTCGAATAGGGAGATGCACATGATCGCCGCGATCGTCCGCCTTCTGCGCTGCACCAAGGGCAATGCCGCCCTGGAAATGGGGATCATCTTTCCGATCTTCACCACGCTGGTCCTGGGCGTCATGCAATACGGCCTCGCCATTTTCCAGTTCATGGAGGTGGGCTACGCCGCCCAGGTCGGCGCGAATTATGCGCTGACCAACGGCTTCAACGCGGCCAATATCCAAACCGCCGTCACGTCCGCGACCGCGCTTTCGACGATAACCGCCCCGACTCCGACGCAGGCCTGCGGCTGCGCCTCGGCCACCGGCATCGCGGCGGCGACATGCGGAACGACCTGCCCCGGCGGCGGCGGCACCGCCGGCGTCTATGTGACGGTGAAATCGAGCGTCACCTATTCGCCGGCCCTGCCCGGCATACCGTCGCCGATGGCGGGCCAGGCCGTGGTGAGGATCCAATGACACCCGCAACGGCAATCACGCGGCGGCTCGCCGGCCGTCTGCTGCGCGACCGGCATGGCGGAGCGGCGGTGGAACTGGCGCTGCTGTTTCCGTTCCTCAGCCTGATCATCCTCGGCGCGGTCGATGCGGGCTGGATGCTGTGGTCCGCGAGCACGCTCGACTTCGCCGTGGAGGAGGCCGCGCGTTGTGGCGCCGTCGATGCCAGTAATTGTGGAACGACCTCAAATATTCAGGGCGTCGCTGTCGGAAAAGCAATGGGTTTGAGCATGAGCGCGAGCGACTTCACCGTCACCAGCCCGGCCTGCGGCAAGAAGGTTTCAGCAACTTATGTTTTCCACTTCCTGATGCCGTTCACCACGAATTTCGACATTTCGATCCCGGCAACATCCTGTTACCCGCTTCCGTCCTCATGACGGCGATCGAGAAACCGGTATTTGCGGGATATTCACCACTATCAGCCCAAGCCTTGGAACTCAAAAATGACCACTGGAACGCCGGAACCTAACATCATGAAAATCAGTGCACTGCTGCGCAACCCGGCGACCGCCCAGTGGCTGGCTGGCGTCTTCGAAAACGATCGACGGTTCGAGTTTCTGCAGATTGCCGACAGCGCGCCCCATCTGGCCGGCCTGAACGAGCTGAGAGGGGATGTGCTCCTTGTCGAGATCGACGCCGCCGAGCCGGCGGAAATCCGCACTCTGGGCCAGTTCCTGTGCGACGGCACGGCACCGCCGATGATCGTGACGTCACCGACCTTCGATGTGCAATCGATGCGCGCCCTGATGAAGATCGGCGTGCTGGATGTCCTGCCGCAGCCGATTGCGAGCGCGGACCTGACAAAGGCGATCGAAAGCGCTCTCGTCAGGCATTGTCCCGCGCCTGCCGCCGAGAAGGCAAAAAAAGGCCCCGTCATCAGCTTTCTCAAGAGCAGCGGCGGTGTCGGCGCGACCAGTCTTATCGTCCAGGGCGCCTGCGCGATAGCCGGGGGGAAGAAGCAGGCGGCGCCGGCCGTGCTCGATCTCGACATCCAGTTCGGCACCGCCGCGATCCTGATGGACGTGGAGCAGCGCCTGAGCATTCTCGACCTGGTGCGCGAGCCGCAGCGGCTCGACGGCGCCTTGCTGAAAGCGGCGATGGTCCGCCCGCACAATCGCTTCGACCTGCTGCCGGCGCCGGCGCGCATTCCACCCGTCGACGGAATCGACGCCGGGGCGATCAACGCCACCATCGCGCTGGCAAGCCGCACCTACAGCACCACCCTGCTGGATTTGCCGATGTTGTGGAACCCGTGGGTGCGCACCGCGCTCGCAGGATCGGATGCGATCGTCCTCGTCCTGCGCCTGACGGTTCCGTCGCTGCGCCGGGCGCGGGTGCAAATGGACATGCTGCGCAGCGAAGGCCTGAAAGACATTCCGCTGTTCGTCGTCGCCAACGAGGTGGATACGGGACTTTTCAGTTCGACCGGCCCATCCCTCAAGAAAGCCGAGACCGCGCTTGGGCGCAAAATCGACTTCTGCATCCCGAGACATGACGCGATGCGATCGGCGGCCGACCGTGGCCAGCCGCTGAGCGAAGTATCGGCGGGCAAGTCCCTGGAAGCGAAGCTCGCCGCCATGATGGGCGCGATCCTCGACCGTACCGAAGCAACCAACCAGATAAAGGCGATTGCAGCATGAGCATCTTTGGCACTTCCGCCAGCCGGAAACAGCCGGCCATTGGCGACACCCCGCCCGCGGCGCCCGCCGCCGCAACACCGCATGTCGTCGCGACGGATCAGACGATCCTGGAGCTGAAGGTGCGCCTGCATCAGAAGCTGCTCGACGAAATCAATCTGGCGGCGATCGAGCTCATGCCGCGCGGTCAGTTCATCGACGAGGTCGGCGCCATCATCCGCGAGCTGCTCGGCGCCGAGGCGGTTCCGCTCAACGAGCGCGAGCGCACCCAGATCGTCGCCGACGTGCTTGACGAAGTGCTGGGGCTGGGATCGCTCGAGCCGCTGCTCAAGGACGCGACAGTCTCGGACATCCTCGTCAACACTTACAGCAAGGTCTATGTCGAGCGCTTCGGCAAGCTCGAATTGTCGCCGACCCGCTTCAAGGACGACGACCACCTCATCCGCATCATCAACAAGATGGTGACCGCGGTCGGCCGGCGCATCGACGAGGGCCAGCCCGTGGTCGATGCCCGCCTGGCCGACGGTTCGCGCATCAACGCCGTGGTTCCGCCCATCGCGGTCGACGGCCCGCTGCTGTCGATCCGCAAATTCGCCAAGACCCCGTTCGACCTGCAGATCCTGACCGACAACGGCACGATCACGCCCGAGATCGCCGAGGTTCTGGCGGGCATGGTTCGCGGCCGGATCTCGGTGCTGATTTCGGGCGGCACGGGCTCGGGGAAGACCACGCTCCTCAACGCCATGTCGAAAGCAATCGACGACAGCGAGCGGACCTTAAGGATCGAGGATGCCCCCGACCTGCAGCTTCAGCAGCCCCATGTCGCGCGCCTTGAAACCCGGCCGGCCAATGCCGAAGGCCGGGGCGAAATCACCCAGCGCGACCTGATCAAGAACGCCCTGCGCATGCGGCCGGACCGCATCATCCTGGGCGAGGTCCGGGCGGGTGAAGCCTTCGACATGCTGCAGGCGATGAACACCGGCCATGACGGGTCGATGTCCACCATCCATGCCAACACGCCGCGCGACGCGATCCTGCGCCTGGAACAGATGATCGGCATGACCGGCATCGACATGTCGCCGCGGACCATCCGCGCCCAGATCGTTTCAGCCATCCAGGTCGTCATGCAGCTGGGCCGCGGGGCCGACGGCAAACGCCGCCTGCTGAGCATCCAGGAAATGGCCGGTATGGAGGGCGACGTGCCGTGCATGAACGAACTGTTCCATTTCGTGCGGACCTCAACCGACAGCGAAGGCAAGATCCACGGCTATTACGTGGCGACGGGCATCCGGCCGCAGTTCGCCGAACAGCTCGCCAGCCAGGGCATCGCCCTGCCGCCCGACCTGTTCCAGCCCAACCGCCGGCTTGAATAGGGGAGACGACGATGCAATTCGACGCAACGATGATCCTCTATGCGGCGGTGGTTGCCGCGGTGATCGCCTTCGTGCTGGGGCTCTATCTTTTCGTGGCGAGCCTGGGGGGAGAGCACGACATCGTCGACCGCCGGCTGGGCG
>CAZNNJ010000085.1:0-12312 GCA_964574305.1 uncultured Rhodospirillales bacterium
GTGCCCGGTCGATCTCAGCACCGGCGCGCATCTCGACCCGGCAAACGTGGCGGGCGCCGCCCCCGGAAAACTGCCGGTCATCCGTGACGACGATCCGGCTGACGGCGGCGAGCCTGTCGTCATCTTCGAATCGGGTGCGATCCTGCAATACCTCGCGGAGAAATCCAGCAGACTGCTGCCGGCCCATCCCAGGACACGGCTGGAGACCATGCAATGGCTGTTCTGGCAGATGGGCGGGCTCGGCCCGATCGGCGGGCAGTTCTGGCACTTCCTTGCCTTCGCGCCGAAGATCGCCCCCGATTTCGACAACTCTTATGCGCTCAGCCGCTACGCCAAGATGTGGAGCGCGCTGTGGCGGACGATGGACCAGCGCCTCGCCGACCGCCCGTACCTCGCCGGCGCCTATTCGATCGCCGACATCGCCTGCTTTCCGTGGGTCATCTATATCGACCCGCAAGAGGGCGTCGACTGCTATCCCAACGTGCGCCGCTGGCGCGACGACCTCGCCGCTCGCCCCGCCATCCGCGAGGCCTATGCCAGGGCCGGCGCGCTCGACACCGGCTATGCGCGCAATGAGAAGGGTGCGTCCCTGTTCCCATGGGAAGGCCTGCTCGAGCATGTCATTGTGACCTGACCCGGCCTCGAAAGGCTCATCCCATGCCCACCGTTCTTGTCCTCGCCAGCAGCGCGCTGGGCGATGCCTCGGTCTCGAACGACCTTCTGCGCGATGCGGTGTCGACGCTCCGCGCCCGCGATCCCGCGCTTCGTATCGTCGCCCGCGACCTGGGCGCTGAGCCGCTGCCGCATCTGACCTATGACTCGGCAGTCGCCATCCGTGGCGCCGAGCCGGTCAACGAAGCCCAGGCCGCGGCGAAGGCATTGTCGGACACGCTGGTCGCCGACCTCATGGCCGCCGACCTGATCCTGATCGGCGCGCCGATGTATAATTTCGGCATGCCGACGGTGCTTAAGGTCTGGTTCGACTATGTACTGAGGGCCGGCGTCACCTTCCGCTATGGCGAGAATGGGCCGGTTGGGCTGCTGAGCGGAAAACGCGCGATCGTGGCCGCGACGCGCGGCGGCCTCTACAGCGAAGGACCGGCGCAGGCGCTGGATTCGCAGGAGCCGCATCTGCGCAACCTGCTGCGCTTCATCGGCATCGCCGACGTCACCGTCATCCGGGCCGAACGGCTGGCGGTCAGCCCGGAACTCCGCGCAGCATCGATCGTGACGGCGCGCGCCCAGCTGCGCGAGATCGTCGGGAGCGGTATGGCCTGAATGCTGCTCAGATGAACCGCTCGGCATTGGCGAAGAAGGCCGTCGCCCGCCCTGGGCGGCCGATCAGGGTTTCCCAGGCGGCCCGGTCGGCGGCAATCCCTTGCTCCATGTCCCATTGGGTCGGCCACCAGAGTTCACGGATGCCGACGACGAACGCGCCGCTTGGATGAATCTCCCAGGCAGGCCGGCATCGAACATGGCGCAGCGCACCGATCCGGCGGCCGAGCCCGTAATCGTCATCCCCGCCCCACGGCGCCGCGCCGTCCGCCTCGATGAACTGCAGCAGCTTGACGCTGGTCGGCCGGTTGTCGAGCCGCCAGGCGGCGTCACCGTCGGAGATCCGCTCACGCAGATCGGGCCCAGAAACCAGCACCTCCTCGCGGGTGAAGGCGAAGCGCAGTTTCTCCGTATCGACAAAGAGCGGCTCGTCGGGAACGATGTCGCGGACATAGACCGGCTCGCTCGGAAAGCTCGCCGCATCGGCGACATTGTCGAACCAGAGCTCGGCACAGCCTTCGAAACGGGCCTGGTCCGGCCCCAGCAGATCGCTGTGGATCTGGTGGCTCTGCACATAGCCGCGCATCGTCGAAATATGCCGGCCCAGTGTGCCGTGCGGGTGCCGCCAATGATCGTGGAAATAGCGCTGGGAAACATCCGGCCGGCGCGGGATGCAGCCGAACATCTTGATCCTGGACAAGGGTGCGTCTCCGAACTTCAGCCCGCCGCGAGCGCGAGATCGATCGTCGCCATGGTCGTGCCGAGGCTCCAGCCGCCATCGACCAGATAGGCCTGGCCGGTCACATAGGCGGCATCGTCGCTGGCCAGGAAATGCACCATCGCGGCGATGTCCTCCGGCTGTCCGATCCGGCCCAGCGGGGCCAGCACCTTCATCACCGAATCGAGCGCGTCGCCATTGACCGCGACCGCCAGCGGGGTGTGGACGCCACCGGGGCAGACCGCGTTGACGCGGATGCCGCGCGGCCCGAACTCGACCGCCGCCGTCTGGGTCGCCGCGACCACGGCAGCCTTGGACATGGCATATTCGCCCCAGCCGGGCGTCGCACGGATGCCGGACAAAGAGGCGATATTGACGATCGACCCGCCCGCCGCCATCCGCTTGGCACCCTCGCGGATGCCGGCAAGGACCGAGAGGGCATTGACGCGAAAGTAGCGATCGGCGCGCGCGAGGTCCGCCTCGGCGATCGGGTGGACATTGGCGATCGCCGCGTTGTTGACCAGGATGTCGAGCCGGCCATAGGCGCCGACGGCCTGGTCCAGCATGGCGGCGACCTCGCCTTCGTCGCTGACATCGGTGCGGCGGAAATCGCAGCCCCAGCCGCGCGCCAGATCGGCGGCATCGGCGATATCGGCGACCAGCACATTGGCGCCGGCCCGGTGCAGGCGCTGCGCGATCGCGGCGCCGATGCCCGATCGGCCGCCGGTGACGACCGCGCCCTTGCCCTCCAGGCTGAACATCGCCCCGCTCATTGCGCAGCCATATGACGGGCGGCGATATAGCCGAAGGTCATGGCCGGGCCAATGCTGGAGCCGCCGCCCGGATAGCGCCCGCGCATGATGGTGTTGTTGTCCAGCCCGGCGGCATAAAGGCCGGCAATCGGATTTCCATCGCGGCCGATCACCTGCGCCTCGATATTGGTGTCGAGCCCGGCCAGCGTGCTGAGATCGCTCGGCCGGATTTCCAGGGCATAGAACGGTGCGGTCCGCAGCGCCCCCAGGGCCGGATTCGGCTTATGCGCCGCATCGCCCATATAGGCGGAATAATAATCGTCGCCGCGCCCGAAATCGGGATCGCGACCAGCGTCGGCATAGCGGTTGAAATCGGCGACGGTCTTGTCGAGCACCGCCGGATCGACGCCGATCCTTTCGGCAAGCGCGGTAATCGTCGACGCCTCGATCAGATAGCCGTTGCGGACCCAGGGCTTGACCGAGAACGGCGCCGGCTTGGCCATGCCCATGCCGTATTTCGCCACCGCCTGCGCGTCGCCGATCATCCAGATCCGGGTAATGCCCTTGTCCTGCACCGTCTCGCCGAAATTCTGATAGTGGAAGCTTTCATTGACGAAGCGCTTGCCGGTCGCGGCATCGACCATGATCGATCCCGGGCAGTGGCGGTCGAAGAACAGGTGCGGGTACTTGGCGAGCGTCCCGTCGGCGCGCTTCAGCGCCGATGCCGGCACCCAGATACCGTTGGCGGCATTGCCCTCGTTCAAGGCGCCGCCGGCATTGACGCCCATGGCGATCCCGTCGCCCTGATTGCTTTCGGGCTGGAGCGACCAGCCGGCTTCGGCCTGGGCGACATATTTGCCGCGCAGGGCGGCGTTGGCGCCGAATCCGCCGCTGGCCAGCACCACGCCGCGCCGCGCCGACACGGTCTCCGACCCGCCGTCGGGACGTTCGATCACCACGCCGGTGACCCGCCCGCCGGCAAGCTCCAACTGCCGCGCCCGCGCATTGTTCCTCAGCGTCACCCCGGCATCGATGGCGGATTTGAGCAGCCGCCCGGCCAGCGCATTGCCGTTGCTGAGATGCCGGCCGCGGCGGCGGCGCAGCCGGTTTAGGGCGTAGGCGCCGACGCGACGGATCGCGAACATCATGTTGGCCAAGGACGCGCTCCAGTGCTGCAGCCGCATCGCGTCGGCCGGGCTTACCTGCAGCGAATGGAACAGGCCCATCTCCGGGATCGGCGGGCGCAGCCGGTCGAAATCGGCGCCGAGCCGGCCCCCGTCATAGTCGGCGGTCAGCAGGCAGCGGCCGGTCTTCCAGCCGGGCGCCGACGGCGCATAGTCGGGAATCGTGCTGGCGGCGAGCAGCACCTCGGTATTGCGCTCGAGATAATCGAGCATCCGGGGCGCGTTGGTGAGGTAAGTATCGATCTTGGCGGCATCGTAGAAATTGCCGAGCACCGACTTCAGATAGGCTTCCGCCTCGGCCCGGCTGTCCTCGACGCCGAGTTCCTTCATATGGTGGTTGACCGGTATCCAGACGCCGCCGCCGGAAAAGGCGGTCGTGCCGCCAAAGACCGGCGCGCTTTCCAGGACCACGACATCCAGCCCGGCCTTCGCCGCCACAACCGCCGCGGTCAGGCCGCCGGCGCCCGACCCCACGACAACGACATCCGCTTCCATCTTCCCCTCATCCTTCCTTCAGCCAGGCCGCAGACCGCCATCGACGACGATCTCGGCGCCGGTCACGTAGCTGGCCTCGTCCGAGCAGAGGAACAGCGAGACATTGGCGATCTCTTCCGGCCGGCCGATGCGTTTCATCGGGATCGAGGTGCGGATCATCTCGCGCTCCTCCGGCAGCATGCCGTCAAGCGCCGGCGTGTCGGTCATGCCCGGATAGATCGAATTCACCCGCACGCCCTGGGCGGCATATTCGATCGCCGCCGCCTTGCTCATCACCCGGACCGCGCCCTTGGCGCCGTGGAAGGCGATGCAGGTGACCGTTCCCATCATGCCGAGCGTGGACGACATATTGACGATGGCGCCGTTGCCGCTGGCGCGCAGATGCGGCATCGCCGCCTTCATCCCGAGCCAGACGCCGGTCTGGTCGATCGCGATCAGCCTGTGCCAGCCCTCCAGCGTCTCGTCCTCGACGCCCTTCATCCGGTTGATGCCGGCATTGTTGATCAAGGTCGTCAGCTTGCCGTGGCGCGCGATGGTGGCATCGATCACCGACGCCCAGCTGCCCTCAGACGCGACGTCGTGATGAAGATGGATGGCATCGCCGCCATCGGCGCGGACCGCCTTCGCGACGGCGCCGCCGGCCGCGTCGTCGATGTCCGTGATCACGACGCGCGCCCCCTCGGCGGCGAAACGGTGCGCGTGGGCGGCGCCGATGCCGCTGCCGGCGCCGGTGATGATGGCCACCTTCCCGAACAATCGTCCGCCCATTCCCGCTTTTCTCCGTTTTGCCTGGGACGCCAGCGCCGGTCAGGCGCGGTTGAACACGGGGGAGATCGTCCGCTCCTGGATACGCCAGCCATCCGGGCCGCGGACGAAGACCTCCGCAATGTCGGCGACGGATGCCGGATAGGAATCGCGCCCCTCGGTTTCCGACCGGTAAAGGGTGAGAAGCGAATGACCTTCGACCGATCCGTCGAGGCGGCACCACAGCACGACGTTGGTGAGGACGTGCCGCGTGGTGACGTGAGTCTGCTTGGCACGCGCCGCCATCAGCGTGGCGATCGCGGGTCCTTCCGTTGTTCCAGGGTTGGGTGCGCCGGGTCCGAACGTAAGGCGAGCGGTGCTGGTGAACAGCGCCGCGGTCTCGTCCGCCCGCCCCTCATCGACCAGGCGGTAGAAGCTGTACATCAGGTCCGTGATCGCCTGGCGATCTTCGGGACCCAGCGCATGGATCGTCGACATCGGCTTAGCGCAGCTTGATGTCGGCGAGGCCGCGCGTGCCGATATCCGGCCGGCGCCTGAGCTCTTCCGCCGGCTCGCCGGCGCGCAGGCGGCGCAGCAGATCCTCCGGGTCGAACTCGACCCCGATCGGGTTTTCGGCGAAGGCGGGGGAATAGAAGAACTGGGTGGCTTCCTCGACCGTGTCGTAATTGTCGGCCTGCAGCTCGATCTGATTGCCGTCGGGATCGGCGTAGTAGAGCGAGGTCGTAGGCCCGTGATTGATGACAAAGACCGGCTTGATATCGAGATCGCGCAGCCGCTCGTAGGTCGCCATCAGGGCATCGAGCGAGGCATAGGTGAAGGCGCAATGATGGACCCCGGCCACGCCGCCGGCCTGGTCGGCCAGATCGGGCATCCTTAGGATGGCGACGCGGTGATGTTCCTCGTCATAGGACAGGAACGACAGCAGCTCGTTCTCGAAGGCCGGCTTGGCCCCCAGTACAGTCTTGTACCAATGGACAAGTTCGTCGAAGCGCGATGTGCGCAGGACGAAATGCGCCAGCCGGGTCGGCGAGATCACGTGGGCCACCGCCGCTTTTTCAGAACCAGCTGATTCGATTGGGTCTGTAACCATATTATCCTCCCGCGCCACCGCGGCAGCCGCGATGACAGGCAGCGCCGCGGGCGATTGGCTTTATGGCTCGACCTTGCTCGTTCTAGTCCATTTGGTCAATATGGATTCGTGCGGAGACCGCGTCAGATGAACACGATCTCGTAAATGAAGGCGATGTTGCGCAGGATTTCGGTTTCGGCGAACACGTCCCGTCCGGTCAGCGCCTTGTATTCGGTCTTCAGCGTGAAGGGCGTGCCGCCGGCGCCGATGATCAGGTAATAGAGCCGCGCGGGATCGCATTCCCGGACGGTGCCCTCGGCCTGGCCGCGCCGGATCAGCTCGCGGACGAAGGTGAAATGGCCGCGGATGAAATGGTCGATGATCCATTGCAGCCGGTCCGTATCCTGGTTGCCCTCCATCGTCAGGATGCGATGGATCTCAGGGTGGCGCGCCGACATGCGTACGAACTGCTCGATGAAAGCAGACAGCGCCTCGCGCGCCGTCTTCTCATGGGCCGTGTCGAAATTATCTTTCATCGCAGCGGCATAGGACTTGAGCGCCCCCTCGACCGTGGCGATCCAGAGCTGGTCCTTGGACTGGAAGTGATAGAGGACGAGCGTGTGGGTCACCTGTGCCCGCTCGGCCACGGCGCGGGTCGACGTCCCTTCGAAGCCGAAGGCGGCATAGCATTCGAGCGCGGCCGCCAGAATCCGGTCGCGCACGTCGTCGCCTCGCCGCTTCTTCCCCTCCGGAGCGGTCTTGATTTCCCCCCCCGGCCCACTCGGCTCGGTCAGCCGCACGGCGATCCGTCCGCCGCGACCGGTCTTCCGGGGCTTGGCATCCGTCGTCTCACGCGCCTGCTGTTCGCTGTTCGATTCCGCCATCCTCATCCCCGTTCGTTTTCCTGAGGTCACCGATCGCTCAGTTTCACTCAATCTGGTCAGTTTGAAGATTGAGACGCGCCTGTCAATGGCAAGAAATCTAACAAGATCGCTTGACGTGCGCGAATAAGTAACGCACAAACTGACCATATGGTTAATATCTGCGATGGCGCCCTCTGGGGCTGAGACCTCGGAAACCGCGCCAAAACGATGAAAACGTTCGCCTGAACGAACCGTAGAGAGTGGAACAGGGAATGTCCAACTTGATCGAAACGCCAGTCTTGATCGCCGGCGGCGGGCCCGTCGGGATGACGTTGGCGCTCAACCTGGCGCGATACGGCGTGCGGTCGCTGCTGGTGGAGCGCAATTCCACGACGACCCGCCACCCCAAGATGGACCTCACCAACGGCCGCAGCATGGAGCTGTACAAGCGGCTGGGCCTGACCGAGAAGCTCCGAGACGCCGGCGTGCCGCGCGGCAATCCGTTCGATATCGCCTGGGTCACGTCGATGGCCGGCCATGAGCTCCACCGCTTCAAATACCCGTCCGCCGATGCGGCGCGGGAGATCATCCGCGCGCGCAACGACGGCAGCCAGGCCAGCGAGCCCGGGCTGCGGGTCAGCCAGATCGTCATCGAGCCGGTGCTGAAGCAGGCGATCGACGAATGCCCGCTGATCGATGTCCGTTTCGGCGTCGCGTTCGAACGGATCATCAGCCAGGACGCGATCGGCGTGACGGCGGAAATCAGCGATAGTGAGACCGGCGCCCGCGAGACCGTGCGGTGTCAGTATCTGGCAGGTTGCGACGGCGGCGGCAGCCGGGTCCGGCGCGAGCTTGGCATCGAGCTCGACGGCGATATGGCGGTCGCCGGCGCGCATATGGTGCATTTCCGCACCGAAGCGCGCGACGTCGTCCAGCGCTGGGGCGTCACCTGGCACTATCAGAGCGGCAGCGGCACGATCATCGCCCAGAACGACGATGACATCTACACCTTGCAGGCCTGGCTGATCCCGGGGATGGGCATCGAATCGATGCGGCCCGAGGACGTGCTCGAAGGCTGGGCCGGAACCAGGTTCGACTATGAGATCCTGCAGGCCAACCCCTGGGCGGCGAATTTCGTCGTCGCCCAGCGTTACCGCGGCGGCCGCGCCGTGCTCGCCGGTGACAGCGCCCACCAATTCGTCCCGACCGGCGGCTATGGCATGAATTCAGGCATTGCCGACGCGGCCGGCCTGTCCTGGGTGCTGGCCGCCCTGATCGAGGGTTGGGGCGGCGAGACGCTGCTGGAAGCCTATGAGCGCGAGCGGCGTCCGACCGCCTGGTGGCACCTGGAAGCGTCGCGCCGGCACATGGGCGTGCGCCTTGAGATCGGCCAGATCTATGCCGAGGCCGGCGATCTCGACGGCGACAGCCCCGAGGCCGAGGCCAGGCGCGCGGACATCGGCTGCAAGATCGCCGAGATCGGCAATGCCGAGAATGAAAGCTGGGGCGTCGAGCTCGGCTATCGCTATGACGACTCGCCGGTCGTTTTCGCCGAACCCAACCCGCCCGCCATAGACCCGATCACCTACACGCCCAGCACCTGGCCGGGCGCACGGCTGCCGCATGTCTTTCTGGCGGACGGGGCCGCCATCCACGACAAGCTCGGGCTCTATTTCACGCTGGTCGCGCTAGACGATGTCGACAGCAGCGCGATCGAGACGGCCGCCCGCACCCTGGGAATCCCGCTCTCGGTCCTGCGGCTCGGCCGGCCCGACCTCAAGGCGATCTATGCGCGCAACCTGCTGCTCGTCCGCCCCGATCAGCACATCGCCTGGCGCGGCGACAGGCTGCCCGACGACCTCAATACACTGCTGACCCGCGTTGTCGGCCGCTGACCGGCGAACCTGCCATGCGCCACGCCGAGAAAGTGATCATCACCTGCGCGGTGACCGGATCCATCCATACGCCGACGATGTCGCCCTACCTGCCGATCACGCCGGACGAGATCGCCGCCGGGGCCGTCGCCGCGGCAGAGGCAGGCGCGGCCATGGTCCATCTCCATGCCCGCGAGCCAGCAACCGGCAAACCGAGCCAGGACCCGGCCCTGTTCGCCGAGTTCCTGCCGCGTATCAGGCAGCAGTCGGACGCCATCATCAACATCACCACCGGCGGCGGGCTCGGCATGTCGATGGAGCAGCGCCTGGCGCCGGCCCTGTGGGCCAAGCCCGAGGTCGCGTCGATGAATATGGGCTCGATCAATTTCAACATCTCGGGCGCGGCAAGCCGGTTCGCCAGCTTCCCGCACGATTGGGAAAAGCCCTATCTGGAGATGACGCAGGATTTCATCCTGTCCAACACCTTCACCCAGATCGAGCGGGGCTTAAGGGAAATGGGCGCCAACGGCACCCGCTTCGAGTTTGAGTGCTACGATGTCGGCCATCTCTACAATCTCGCCCATTTCGCCGACCGCGGCCTGGCGGAGCCGCCGTTCATCGTCCAGGCGATCTTCGGCATATTGGGCGGCCTCGGCCCCGACCATGAGAACCTGATGCACATGAAGGCCACGGCCGACCGGCTGTTCGGCAAGGATTACTACCTGTCAGTGCTGGCCGCCGGCCGGCACCAACTGCCCTTCGTCACGATGGGCGCGATCCTGGGCGGCAATGTCCGCGTCGGGCTGGAGGACAGCCTCTATGCCGGCAAGGGCAAACTGGCGACGTCGAACGCCGAGCAGGTCGCCAAGATCCGCCGTATCCTGGAGGAGCTGAGCCTCGAGATCGCGACGCCGGCCGAAGCGCGTGCGATGCTCGGGACAAAGGGCGGCGACAACGTCAATTTCTAAACAGAGGAAACGGCCATGACGGCGAACGATATCGATCCGGAAGGCTATTGCCCGGCCAGCGACCATCCGCGCTGGAACCAGAGCGTCTATTTCAATTTCTACGATCCGAAGACCCGGACCGGCTGCTTCATCCGCATCGGCATCCTGGAGAACCAGAAGGAATCCAACAGCTGGTTCGCCTTCTTCCGCGACGGCAAGCCGCTATTCACCCGCATCAACATGAACCTGCCTTACACCGAGCGCCGCATCGCCGACGGTCTGGACATCGCCGGCATGCGCGTGACCTCGCTGGAGCGGCTGAAAAAGGCGCGGGTCGAGTTCTCCGACCCAGCCTTCACGGTCGATCTGGCCTGGGACGCGATCCTGCCACTGCAGGATGCGATCGATCTGAGCCAGGCGGGCGCGGAGGACGCCTTCGCCAAGGAGATCGCCCATATCCACATGGAAGGCACCTGCCGGGTGACCGGCACGATCCGGCTCAGCGACGGCAAGACCATCGCCGTCGACGGCAAAGGGTTCCGCGACATCGCCGTCGGCCCGCGCAACTGGGATTTCCTGCGTCACTATCGGCTGGCCTGGCCGATCTTCGACAACGGCCTTGCCATCGTCGCGACCCATGGGCTGTCGACCACCGGACAGGACGCCTATATCCGCATGGTCGGACGCGACGGCAAATGGCATGCGGTCAAGGACATCCAGGACCGCAATATCTACGAAGACGACGACATGACGCTGAAGTCGATGCACTGGAAGGTCACCGACGCCGAGGACAACGTCTATGAATTCACCGGCAAACGGATCTACCGTTGGACCTTCCCGTTCGACACGTTCGTGCTGACCGAGCACATGATGGAGTACCGGCTGGCGGACGGCACGATCGGCTATGGCCTGGGGGAATGCGGCTTCCGCTTCCCCTGGGCCGGCAACGGGGAGTAGCGGCCCTCAGGTCGAGAGCCGCGCCGGCGGGTCGTTCCAGTATTTGTGGCGCAGCCTTGCGACGAGATCGAGCGGGTAGACTTCCTGCGCATGGCCGTAGCCGACGCGGCCGTCCGGCAATGTCCAGCGCATCAGCGCGACGCCGAGCAGGACGCAGGTATAGGGCGTCCAGGGTGCGGCGAGCTGGGCCGCGCCGTTCAGCCGGATCACCCGCCCGTCGGCATCGGTCGCGCCGGCTTCGATGGCGATCGGCAGCACGCCGTGCCGGGTCACCCGGAGGTCCAGATCCTTGAGCCCGGTGACCCGGCCGTTCTCGACCACATAGCCGTGGGCCAGCGAATGCGCGGCGTCGGTCTGCCCGGTCAGATCGAAATGGTTGATCCAGTGGATCGCCAGGTCCTCGCCGAAATGCGCATGCATCCAGCCGAGCGTCCTGAGCCCCACCTCGGGGCGGCGGCCCCAGCTGTGATCCATCGTCTCGATGCAGTCGACCTTGTAGGTCTTGCCGCGCACTTTCAGCGTGCCGGTGATCCGGCCGGTGAGGTCGAAATGATTGGCATAGGCCTCGCCCTGCCCCGCCGCGTCGGCGCGCCTGGCTGGGTCCTCGACCGCCTTGGGGCTGTGCGCGGGGTCGTTGATGTCGAACGGCTCGTGTAACCCGCGGAAATCGAGATGGGCCTCGGTATCGTCGAAGCCGACATAGTCGATGCGGTAATCGCGCAGATCGTGCGCCTTGATGCTGAGACCGTTCGCCGTCGTGTAGTCGGACAGGCGCTCGCAGGCCGGAAGCTGCTGCTGGGTGTCGATATAGAGCACCTCAGCCCGGTTGTCGCTGAAGGCGCCGTAGACCACGATGTCCGACAGCATCACGCCGATGCCTTTGCGGAACAGCGTGTAGAAGGTGATCATCACCCGCTCTTCCGGCACCGAGGCGCAGAAGAAATTCGTCTCCGACCAGGTATGGCCGGCATCGGCGGGTATGTGGAATTCGATGTCCTCGGGACGGATCACGATGGGCTCGCTTTCCGGTCAGGCCAGGTTGGCGAGCGCGCTGAGATCGCCGAAAGTCCGGTCGACGACGATGGCGTTCCAATACTCCTTGAACCCGATCATCTTGCCGTCGCGGAATTCCAGGATGCTGACATAGGTCTGGTCGTAGACCTTGCCGTTCGGCTCGCTGTAGCCGCGATATTCGACGGTGAAGCGGGCGGGGTCGAGCATCGGGTGGATCGCGATATCGCGGAACTGCACCTGGACGGCCGCGACGACAGCGCCGAACAGGGCGCTGGCCGCCGCCTTGCCCTCGACCCGCCTCGGCATGCCGACGGAGGCCCCCAACGGGAACCCCAAGACCAAGTCCTTATTGCAATTGTAGTACCACGCCTCCATTGTTCCGCCGAAATACCCCCCTAA
>CAZNNJ010000086.1:0-2280 GCA_964574305.1 uncultured Rhodospirillales bacterium
AGGAAGATGCTGCACAGGCGGCGGCTCAGCTCCTCCGCCACCTGGCGCAGGCTCATATACTGGCCGGAGCCGACCGGGCATTCGACGGTGAAGTCGTCGCCATAATAACGGTGCAGCTCGTACAGAGCCTCGACCAGCAGGAAATTCACCGGCATCCAGATCGGGCCGCGCCAGTTGGAATTGCCGCCGAACAGCCGATTGGTGGATTCGCCGGGCTCGTAATCGACCATGGCCTTATAGCCGTTGAACTCGAAGACATACGGCTTGTCGCGATGCACCCGCGACAGGGCGCGAATGCCGTGGTCGGACAGGAACTCCGTCTCGTCGAGCGCCCGTGCCAGCAGCCGCTTCACCCGATGTCCGCGCAGCAGCGACAGAAGATGGCGCTCGCCCTGCGCCTGCTCGGTCCAGCGCGAGACCAGCTTCGCCAGATCCGGCCGATAGTTCAGGAACCATTGCAGCCGCGCGGTGAAGCCCGGCATCGCCTTGAAATGCTCCGCTTCGATCACCTCGACGGCGTAAAGCGGGATCAGCCCGACGATCGACCGGACGCGGAGCGGGATGGCCTGCCCGCTCGGCAGTTCCAGCACATCGTAGAAGAACTCGTCCTGCTCGTCCCACAATCCGTGCTCGCCGCCCATCTTGGTCATGGCCTCGGCGATATAGAGGAAATGCTCGAAGAACTTGCTGGCGATGTCTTCATAGACATGGTTCTCGCGCGCCAGCGACAAAGCGATGCGCATCAGGTTCAGCGCATACATCGCCATCCAGGCGGTGCCGTCCGACTGGTTGATGCTGCCACCGGTCGGCAGCGGCGCCGAACGGTCGAAGATGCCGATATTGTCGAGCCCAAGGAAACCGCCCTGGAAAACGTTGCGCCCTGCCGTGTCCTTGCGGTTCACCCACCAGGTGAAATTGAGGATCAGCTTGTGGAAGACCCGCTCGAGGAACGGGCGGTCGCCGACGCCCTTGATCGCCCGGTCGATCTGAAAGACACGGAACGCCGCCCAGGCATGGACAGGCGGGTTCACGTCGTCGAACTTCCACTCATAGGCCGGCAGCTGGCCGTTCGGGTGCATGTACCATTCGCGGGTCAGCAGCACGAGCTGGGCCTTGGCGAATTCAGGGTCGATCAGCGCGAAGGTCACGCAGTGGAAGGCCAGGTCCCAGGCGGCGTACCAGGGATATTCCCAGGTGTCCGGCATGGTGATGACGTCGGCATTATAGAGATGCACCCAGGCGGCGTTGCGGCCTTTCGTGCGGTTGGGCGGAGGCGCCGGCTGGGCCGGGTCGCCGGACAGCCACAGGCGGACGTCCAGATTGTAGGTCTGTTTCGACCACAGCATCCCGGCCAGCGCCTGGCGTTGCACCAGCCGCTTGTCGGCGTCCGGGATGTCGCGCTGGAGCACCGCGTAGAATTCATCGGTCTCGGCCAGGCGCTGGACGAAGACCGCGTCGAAATCGTCGAACGGCGCGCTCATCTCACCCTCAGGCCGGAAGCGCAGGCGGAAGCTGCGCTGTTCGCCCGGCTGCAGGGTGACGATGAAGTGGGCGGCGCATTTGGTGCCGTGGCCGGTGTCGCAGACGGCGGCGCGGTCGGCATGGACCACGCATTCGTTGATCCCGTCCTTGAACGGCCCGGCGATCGTCTCGCCATAAAGGCGATCGACATTGGTGTCGTTCTCGCAGAACAGGATTTCGGGGGCACCCTCGACGAACAGCCGCATCGGCTGCACCTCGGGATGGCTCGCGGCCACGCTGCCGTCGGGCGACAGGTTGAGCAGGGGCCGCGGCGCATCCTCGGTCCAGGACCATGAATTGGCGGCCCACAGATGCGGCAGGACATGGAGCGGCGCGGGGTCCGGCCCGCGATTGACCACGGTGACCCGCATCAGCACGTCCTCGGGCGCCGCCTTGGCATATTCGATGGTGACGTCGAAATAGCGGTTCTCGGCGAACGCCCCGGTATCGACCAGCTCATATTCCGGATCGGACGGTCCGCGCCGCGCATTCTCCTTGACCAGATCGTCGTAAGGAAACAGGGCCTGCGGGTATTTGTAGAGCATCCGCATATAGGCGTGGCTGGGCAGGCCGTCGGAATAGAAATAGGCCTCCTTCACATCCTCGCCGTGATTGCCCTGGGCGTTGGTGAGGCCGAACAGCCGTTCCTTGATGAACGGGTCCCTTTCGTTCCACAGCGCCACGCTCAGGCACCAGCGCAGATGGCGGTGACCGAAGCCGCCGATCCCGTCCTCGCCCCAGCGATAGGCCCGCTTCCGC
>CAZNNJ010000086.1:2290-3088 GCA_964574305.1 uncultured Rhodospirillales bacterium
ACCGCGCTCTCGCTGGACGCCAACCTGCAAGGCACCCGGCTCACCCCCACCGATAGGCCCACTTCCGCGCCTCGCCGAAGTTGAGGTAGTCCCAGACGTTGCCGTCGGCGCTGTAATCCTCGCGCACCGTGCCCCACTGCCGCTCGGCCAGGTACGGCCCCCAGACACGCCAGGGCCGCACCGCGGCGGCATCGAAGACACGCTTGCCCTCGACGGTGTCGCGCAGCCGCGACGGCAGAGCGGAATCGGTGTTCGTCATGCTGGCTTCCAAGCTACCCAGAACCGGGACTTGAGACTGAAACGGCGCGGCCAATCTAGCACGGAATCATGACGATTTCCGATCGTGGGTTTCGACGGCAAGAAACGAAGCGCGGCTAGCGCGATCGCGCATTACCTGTCTCTCACCAACCGAGGAGAGACCCAAATGAGCTTCCGTATCACCGGCCTGTCGCCAGAACCCTTCCGCCACCTGTACGGCCTGTCCGAGGCGGCGCTTGCCGAACAGGGCGCCCGCCGCATCGTCGTCGATCATGCGCCCGGCTATCCCGACCGGATCGAGGTGCGCATCGCCGAGCCCGGGGCGGCGTGTCTGCCGGGGGGGGAACGGGGTGCTGGACGTCTCCCTGGGTGGGCCGGGGGCCTCTGGCGCCGGCGGCATGGGGAGGGGGATGGAGATCGCGTTGACGCCCGACGAGACGGCCGCCCTCGAGCGCTCCGCCGACGCCGTCCGCGACCTGTTCCGCATCCTCAACGAGTAGCGACGCCCGCTTGCGCCGTGGACGTCCGGACGCGAAGCCT
>CAZNNJ010000086.1:3098-12298 GCA_964574305.1 uncultured Rhodospirillales bacterium
CCCCACCGGATCGAGGTGCGCGACGCCGAGCCGGTCGAGAGCGTGCTGCTGGTTAACTATACCCACCAGCCGGCCGATACCCCATTCAAGTCGAGCTATGCCATCTATGTCCGCGAGGGGGCGGAGGCGGCCTGTGAGGCGGTCGACGCGATTCCCGAGGCGATGCGGCGGCGGGTGATCTCGCTGCGGGCCTTCGATGCGGAAGGCATGCTGATCGATGCCGACCTCCGAAATGGCACCGAGCTCGAGCCGTTGATCGAGCTCATGCTGGCCGATCCCCGGGCCGCCTATCTGCACGCGCACTACGCCAAGCCCGGCTGCTACGCGGCGCGGATCGACCGCGCCTAACCGGCGTCCGGCGGCGCCCCAAGCCTCAGCCAGCGGGCGACGGGCGCCACGGTCCAGCCCTGGATGAGCAGCGAGAGCATCACGACGATAAAGGTGGTGCCGAACAGCAAGGCGCCGCTCTGGGCCCCGGTCAGCACCGGGATAATCGCCAGGAAGACCGGCACCGCGCCGCGCAGCCCGACCCAGGAGATGAAAACGATCTCCCGCCAGTTGAACCGGAACGGCACCAGGCAAAGGGTGACGGCGACCGGCCGCGCCAGCAGGATCAGCACGCCGGCCACGGCGAAGGCCGGCTTCAATGCCGGCGTCAGCTCATGCGGCGTCACCAAGAGGCCCAGCATCAGGAACAGCACGATCTGGCTGAGCCAGGCGAAGGAGCCGAAGAAGCGGACCACCGCCTCCTTCCCCTTATAGTCGCCGTTCCCCAGGATCAGGGCGGCGAGATAGGTAGCGAGGAAGCCACTCGCCTCGACCACCTGCGCCCCGCCGAATGCCGTCATCGCCCCGGCGAGCCCCAGCACCGGGTAGAGGCCGGCATCGAGCTTCAATTTCCGGAACAGGAACAGCAGCGCCCAGCCACCCGCAAGGCCAATGGCGATGCCGCCCAGCATCTGGAGGCCGAACAGCTCGCCGGCGTGAAGCCAGCTTACCGCGCCTCCATGCTGGATGATCTCGATCAGGGCCAGGGTGGCGAAGACCGACATCGGGTCGTTCAGGCCCGATTCCACCTCCAGCACAGCGGCGACGCGGCGGCCGAGGTCGAGCTTCTGCATATGCAGCACCGACACGACCGCCGCGGCGTCGGTCGGCGCCACCACCGCCCCCACCAGCAGGGCGGCGACCCAGGGAATGCCGAAGCCGTAATGGGCGGTGGCGCCGACGATGCCGGCGGTCACCGCGACGCCGACCGTCGCCAGCAGCGCCGACGGCGCGATCAGCCGCCGGACATGGCTCCAGCGCGTCGCTAGCCCGCCATCGAACAGGATGACCGCCAGCGCCGCGCTGCCGATCAGGTATGAGGTGCGGAAATCGTCGAAGCGGATATGGCCCGGCCCATCCTCGCCCGCCAGCATGCCCAGGCCGAGGAAGGCCAGCAGCAGCGGCGCCCCCAGCCGGGCGGACACCGCCCCGGCAAAGACGCTGAGCAGCAGCAGCAGGCCGCCCAGGAGGATCAGTTCGCTACTGGCTTCCATCTGCCTCCTTCAGGGCGCACACTGGCGGATCGAACAGAGAATTCGCTCGAAGCAATAAAGGCCGACTATGGCCATTGTTTGAAGGAACGCGCCATGATTTCGAGGAACATTTTATACCTCTTGACGCGAATCAGCGAACCAAACTAGAACAGGAACATGGTTGCTGATTTGTTCCTTCGAGTCGCGAAAGGTGACGTGAAATGCTGACCCGCAAGCAATACGAACTGCTGATGCTGATTCACGAGCGGCTGACTTCCGACGGCGTCCCGCCTTCGTTCGACGAGATGAAGGATGCGCTGGGGCTGAAGTCCAAGTCAGGCGTGCATCGCCTGGTGACCGCGCTGGAGGAGCGGGGCTTTCTCCGCCGCCTGCACCACCGCGCCCGCGCGCTGGAGGTGGTGAAGCTGCCCGAGGCTTCGGGCCGCGTCGCCCGCTTGACCAGCGCCGGCTTCCGGCCGCAGGTGATCCAGGGCGATTTCGCGCCGCTGACCGGCCGCGCGGTCGAGCAGATCAGCGACCGCGATTCGATCGAGGCCCTGCCCCTCTACGGCAAGATCGCCGCCGGCACGCCAATCGAGGCGCTGCGCGACAACGGCAATTTCGTCGAGGTGCCGCGCAGCCTGCTGGGCTCGGGCGAATATTACGCGCTCAAGGTCTCGGGCGATTCGATGGTCGATGCCGGTATCCTGGATGACGACACCGTCATCATCCGCCGCGACGACACCGCCGAAAACGGCGCCATCGTCGTCGCCCTGGTCGACGGTCAGGAGGCGACGCTGAAGCGCCTGCGCCGCAAGGGCAACACGGTCGCGCTGGAACCCGCCAACCAGACCCACAAAATCCAGCTCTACGGCGCCGACCGGGTCAAGGTGCAGGGCCGGCTGGTGGGGCTGATCCGGAAGTATTGAGGAAATTCCTCACCTGCCATGCCGTCCCGCGCCGTGGGACGGCATCCGCGGCGTTCGCTAATAGCGATTGACTTCTGTTCGCCAATAGATAACACTTTGCCGTGGACTTGATCTTTACCCGTTCGGCGGACAAGTCGCTCGGCAAAATGCCGAAGCATGACGCCGCCGCGTTGCTGGCAAAGCTCAAGGTCTTTGCAGCCGACCCATTTGCGCCGCAGGGCTTCGCCAAAGCTTTGACCGGCGGCGGCGTCAGGATACGCCAGGGTGACTGGCGGGCAGTGTGCGACGTGGATGGTGGTCGATTGGTGGTCCTGGTGATCGCCATAGGCAACCGGCGGGAGATTTATCGATGAGAGAAGCCGACACGATTACTCTTTCGCGGGCAGAGTACGAGGCCCTGATCGAACGCTTGGAAGATGCTGAGGACGCGCTGGCGGTCAGGCGGTTCCGTGCTTCCGTTGAAGCCCAAGGGTGGGAAGCAGCGACCAGAGACAGCCTTCCCATCGCGCTAGTAGAGCGCAAGCTCGCCGGCGAGCATCCGACGCGGATCTGGCGGGAGCAGCGCGGTTTGTCCTTGCGCGCCTTGGCCGAGCTGGCGCAGTTGCCGGCGAGCTATGTCAGCGAGATAGAGAACTTCGCCAAGCCCGGCAGCTATTCGGCCTATGTCAAAATCGGCCGGGCGCTCGATCTGCCCGTGGATGCAGTCGGACCGGACGTCATTTAGGACTTTCGGCTGCCTGGCTCCACGGCCGCTCGCCGCTCACCTGCCGAACGGTCTCGATCCGCGGCCCCACAGGCGTGAAAGCGATCGATTGAGCGCCGTCGCGGGCGAGATCGGTGCGGTCGATCACCAGCGGTGCGCTGCAATGGGCATGGGCGGCGATCTGGCTGATGACGATCTCTGGCCTGTCGTTCCCAGCATCGTCGCAGGCGGCGTGGAAGCCGCGGACGTCCGACAGGATCGCCGCCTTGTGGCCGGCGACGGCGAACAGGCAGACGCCGTTGCCGCATTGCCCAGCCTGCGGCGCATCCTTGAGGGCGACGGGCGGATTGTCCTCTATGTCGCCCTCCCCGGCCCGGCGCACCCAGACCGATTGGGTGAACTTGTCATGCGCCCGGTTCGACAGCGCGATGGCGCCGTTCTCCAGCCGGATCGCCACCAGCCTGCCGTCCTCGGCGATCAGCAAGTCGGGCTGGCGGACCGTCAGGGTCAGCAGGATGCCGGCGGCGACCGGGGCGGCGCCCAGCCAGCGCCAGCGCTGCGTCCACAGCAGGAACCACAGGCCGCCGGCGACGATCAGCCCCAGCGCGGCGGCCGGCATCGCCTCGAAATGGGCGGCGGCGCCGGGGAAGCCGGAGAACAGCCGCGCCACCGCCAGCATCGCCGAGATGCCCCAGCCCATCGGCTTCAGCGCCAGCGCCTCGAGCCCGAACGGCATCAGCGCATAGCTCAAGATGCCCCACGGCATGATCCACAGATCGTGCACCGGCACGGCCAGCAGGTTGGCGCCCATGCCGTAGAAGGCGCTCTGCTGGAAATGGTAGATCGCGAACACCGCGCTGGCGGCGCTCGCCACCAGCGACATGACGGCAATTCCCGCCAGATAGAAGAATGCGCGGCGGAACGGCCCCTGGGCACCCGTCCCGTGGAAATTCCAGCGCTCATAGAGCACGACCAGCGCGACGATGGCGCCATAGGACATCTGGAAGCTGGCGCCCATGATCGCCTCGGGCTCGGCCAGGATCAGCAGGCTGGCCGAGAGGGCGACGAGGCGAAGGGTCAGCGCGCTGCGGTCGGCCATGATCGCCAGCATGATGAAGCCGGTGGTGATCATCGACCGCTCGGCCGAGACCGGTGCGCCGACGAACTGGGTATAGAGGATTTCGCCGAGCAGCCCGCCGAACGCCGCCCATTTCTTGATCGGGAAACGCAGCGCGATCCAGGGGATGCTGGCGAGCAAAAGCCGCAGGGTGAAATAGATCAGCCCGGCGGCGATGGTGATGTTCATGCCCGAGATCGCCAGCAGATGCGCCAGGCCGGCGTCGCGCATGGCGTTATTGACATCGTCCGGGATCGGCCCGCGCTCGCCGACCAGCAAGGCCAAGGCTATCGCACGTTCCGCCGCCTGCTTCGGATCGGTGAAGACGGCCGAAACCTTCTCCGCCGCGGCCTGGCGCAGCCGACCAAGCAAAGGACCGTCGGCCGGATCGTCGCCGGCGGGTCTGACATATTTCTGCACCGCATAGCCGACCGCGCCGATGCGCAGGAAATAGAGGTCGCGGCGGAAATCATGCGCCCCGGGCGCGGCCGGGGCCGGCGGGGCGAACAGCTTGGCCTTGAGGCTCAGCCGGTCGCCGAGCTTTGGGATGTCGGAATAGCGGGTGAGCCCGATCCGCACTTCAGCCGGCGTGGCCGCGCGGTCGAGCCCGGCGATACGGACATCGGCCAGCAGGATACGGGCGCTCTTCTCCTGCAGCTCGACCTCAGCCACCCTGCCGCTGACCATCGCCGGCCCGACCGGGTGATGCAGCACCGGCGCTGCGACCCAGGCGGTGCGCAGCTCCGCCGCCAGGAAGCCGCCGGCGACCATTGCCAGCACGGCGGCGAACCGCGCCCAGGCCGGATAGGCGCGCAACGCAAGGCCCAGCGCCACGGTCGCACCGAACAGCAGCAGGCCTGACGACAGGCGCGGCTCGCTCGGCAGCAGGAAATAAAACGCCACACCGAGCCCGAGCAGTACAGGGGTCCATATCAGCCAGCGCTCGCGCTCGGCCTCGAACAGCCCGCCCAGCCCGCCGTGCCAGCGCCGCAGCAGCGGCATGACGCGCGGCCCAATCCAGCTCGGCGAACGGACGATATCGGCGATCACGGCGGCGGGCAGCGGCTCTTTGGGTTCTTCTTCGGCCCGATCCTAGCCGATCCCACAGCATTCCCAAGCGAAACCGTAAGGCCGGGCCCCCATGCCGCCGACGCCGGGACCGCGCGTCCGTTTCTAACCGCCTGGAAACACGCGCGCGGTGATCAGCGCCGTGGCACACAGCGTCTCGACCCCATCGCGGACCGAGAAAACGTCGGCAGCGGCGACCGACAGGGTGCGGCCGAACTGGATCAGCCGCCCGCGCGCCACCAGCTTCTCGCCGCCGGCCGGGGCCAACAGCTTGATCGTATAATCCGCCGTCGCCCCGCCCCATCCTTCGGGCAGCATGGTCACGCAGGCCCCGGCGCCGGCGAAATCGGCGATCGTGCCGACCGCGCCGGCCTGGAACATCCCATCCCGGAACGACAGCTCCCGCCGGTAGGGCTGGGTCACCTCCAGATAGCCCGGCCTTATGTCGGTCAGTTCGAACCCGAAATGCGCCGCGATCGGCATCTCCATGATGAAGCGGCGGGTCACCGCGGCGAAATCGGGGTTGGGCGCATCCATGCTGTCGTCTCCGGTCCTGGTGTCTTCGCTTTTGTCGGGGCGTCACTATGGCACGACATGGCGCGGATTTTAGGTTTGGCACGACTCCGCCCGGCGGATTAGGAGTCTCGGTCCGCATCGATCACGGTATTGCCGAGTGACGTCCGAGCAACGAAGGCTGGAGTTCTTCTTTTTCGATGCGGGTGGCGGCCATCGCAGTGCGGCCGTGGCGCTGCGGGAAGTCATCGCCGAGCGTTATCCCGGCTGGACGATCGAGTTGGTCAACCTGCAGGAGATACTGGGGCCGGTGGACATGTTCCAGAAGGTCACCGGGCTGCAGTCGCAGGATTTCTACAACGCCATCCTGAAGCGCGGCTGGACCTTCGGTTCGCTCGCCATGCTGCGCACGCTCCAGCGCGGCATTCGCCATTATTCGCCAAGCTTCGAGGACGTGCTGGAGAAGCACTGGCGAGGGTCGAAGCCCGACATCGTCGTGTCGCTGATCCCCAACTTCAACCTGATCCTGTTCCGGGCGCTGCGCCGGGTCCATGCCGATCTGCCCTATGTCGGGGTGATGACCGACCTGGCCGATTTCCCGCCGCATTTCTGGCTGGAAAAGCAGGACCAGTACATGATCTGCGGCACCGACCGCGCGGTCGAGCAGGCCAGGGCCGCCGGCTATCGCTCCGAGCGGATATTCCAGTCGTCGGGCATGATCCTGAAGCCGATCTTCTATCGGGCGCCGGCGCAGGACCGTTGCGCGGCCCGCGCCGCGCTGGGTCTCGACCCGAACATGCCGACGGCGCTGATCATGTTCGGCGGCTACGGCTCCAGGACGGCGGAGAAGATCGTGAGACGGCTGGGGCGCGAGGATATCCTGCTCCAGACCATCGTCATCTGCGGCCATAACGAGAAGCTGCGCGAGGCGCTCAGCGGCCGGCCCGGCTGCCATGCCGTCGGCTTCACCGACCGTGTGCCGGACTATATGCGGATGGCGGATTTCTTCATCGGCAAGCCCGGCCCCGGCAGCATCAGCGAGGCGCTGCATATGGGCCTGCCGGTGATCCTGGAGCGCAACAATCTGACCATGCCCCAGGAGCGCTACAACACCGACTGGGTGGAGGCGCGCGAGGTCGGGGTGGTGATCCGCGAATTCCGCCGCATCGCCGACGCCGTCCGCTTCCTGCTGGCCGACGGCAGGCTGGAACGGTTCCGCGCAAACGCAAGGCGCCTCGACAACCGGGCGGTCTACGAGATTCCGGCGATGCTGGAACGGATCATGGACGAGGCAGCCCGGTCTCGCGTGTAGGTCAGGCCGCCTGCGGCACCGCGAGTTCACCGGTCAGATTGCGGCACATCGCCCGCAGCCAGCTGGCCGAGGACATCTCGTCCTGATAGTAGAGCTTCAGCGCCTCCTTGCTCTCCACATCCTCGACGAGGGAATCGGCGAAGTCCAGGATCGGCCTGAGCAGCGTCTCGGGATCGCCGCCGCGCGCCACCAGATCGCTCAGTTTCTCGAGGTCGCTCAGCTTATCATCGTTCAGGATACGCTCGCCCTCGGCACTGAACGGGTCCAGCTCGGTCGTACAATCGGCGCCCAGCTCGCGCACGCGGTCCTGGAAGACGCGGCCGTGGAAGGCTTCACGCTCGGCGATGATCCTGAGGCCGCCGCGCAGTTCGGGAATCTGGCAGGTCCGGATCCAGTTGCCGATGGCGACGCCGGCGCAGGCTTCGGCCACTTGCACGCTGTTCATCATCCCGATCACGGCCTCGCGTTCTGACGCGAATTCTTTTCCGAAGGCAGTAAATGTCGCCATGTCTATGTTCTCCCCTCCCCCTTGGGTTGTGGCTTTTTTTGCCTTAATGAATCATCGCTCGCGCCTGACAGAAGTCAAGCTCAACTACAGGCGCAAAACCCTCAGATAGTCGAAGCTTGCGCGCACGGATTCGAGCGACGAGACCGCGAACGGCGGTTCCTGCTCGACATAGAGCCCTTTGACTGAAGTCTCCTTCGCGGTGGCGAGCAGGCGCGGCCAGTCGATGATCCCGCTTCCCACTTCGGTGCTCGCCATCTTGAGGTCTGTGTTGGGGATATGGTCGCGCTTCAGGTCCTTCAGATGCAGCATGACATAGCGGTCGGGATAGCGGCCGAGATAATCGACCGGATCGAGCCCGGCCGAGACCATCCAGCCGCAATCGAGCTCCAGCTTCACCAGCCCGGGATCGGTGCCGGCGAGCAGCGCGTCATAGCCGCTGATCCCGTCATAGCGGCGGAAATCGATATTGTGGTTGTGATAGGCGAAGGTGATGCCCGCCGCGCGCATCCGCTCGCCGACCCGGTTGAACAGCTCCGCATTCGCCTTCCAGTCGTCGAGCGCGATTCCTTCGACGACATCGCCGATCGAGGCTGGAATCTGCGGAAAGGCGCAGACCAGATAGTCGAGGCCCACCGCATGCGCCGTCTCGATCGTCCTGGCCAACCCATCGCGCAGATCGCCCCCGCCGCAATGGGCGCTGCGCCAGGCAAGACCGAGCCCGTCATAGACGGCTTTCAGCGCCTTGGCGTCGCGGCCGGCAAGGCTGAGATTGCCCTCGACCGCCTGGTAGCCGATGGCGGCGACGGCCTTCAGCGTCCCCTCGAAATCCCTGCCGATCGCATCGCCGACCGTATAGAGCTGCAGCCCGATCGGCAGGCCGAGAAGATCGGCCCGGGCGCGTCCCGCAGCGATCGAGCCGGCCGAGCCGGCGAGGAAGTGGCGGCGGGAGAGCATCTGCGACCGGCCTCAGGGCTGATAGTTGCCGTTATAGGCGGTGCCGACGATGAGGCTGAGCCCGGTGCCCGACAGGCTCCTCAGCAGCGTATCCCGGTTCGGCACGCTGGCGGCCGAGGGGAACAGCTGATAGAGGGCCGGCGTGTTGCTGGTGCCGATGGTGGCCAGCCCGTAGAGCTCGTTCGTGCCGGTGCTGGCCAGGCCATAGACGTTATGAATGTCCAGCACGGCCGGCTGGCCGACGATGGCGGCATTGGCCGGGTTCAGCGTAACAAGGTAATTGGTGGTCGAATTGTTCGGGTTGGTCGTCCTTACCGCCGACATCACCAGCCGGTCGTTATAGAAAGTCAGGTCGCCGGCCGAATAATAGGACCCGGTCAAGCCAACGATCGTCACCCTCTTGGTCGTGATGTCGACCTTGTACAGCCGGTTGCTCAGATAGCCGGCGAAATACGCGGTTCCCGAAGAATCGAAGACCAGCGCGTTGGCATCGCTGACCCCCAGGCTGGCCACCTTCGTGGCGCTGAAATCGCTGAGCGATATCCGGTACAGCGTGCTGTAGGAGCCGCCGTACAG
>CAZNNJ010000087.1:0-12232 GCA_964574305.1 uncultured Rhodospirillales bacterium
CGCCCCGGGAATCATTTTTGCCGGACGGCCCGAATTCCTCATGGGAACCCGGCGGGGCCTTTATTCCCATTACGGGCCCCGCTCGCCCCTTGAGGAAAAACAGTTCGCGCATGCCGAGGGTCTGGTCGATCTGTCGGGGCCGGTCATCCGGCTCCAGAACCTGAGCCCCGAGGAGCTCTATGTGCTCCTGCTGAATCTCCGAAATATCTTCGCCTATGGCGATCCGGCGAAATATCTGGTCCCGGACGACGCGCTGACCGCGTTCATGCAGCATTGCGCGCAGCGTATCGGGGAAGCGTATTTCCGGACGCCGCGCAACACGATCAAGGCGTTTCTCGACTTGCTGGCCGTGCTCGAGCAAAACCCCGGCACCGACTGGCGAAAGCTCCTGAATGCCGTCGACCTGGTCGCCGATCAGCCGCCCGGCGGCGCCGATATCGATGACGCCGTGGTCGCGGATTTGGCGCAAGCCCCGTCGGCGAGCGAGGCGGATGCGGACGGGTTCACGTCCTTTCGCATATAGCGATGCCGGTTGAGCCGCCCGAGGCTTTTGTCCGCGCCGCGCAGCAACGCGCGTCGCGCGCGTTCGACCTGCTCCATCCCAATGTCCAGCGATGGATCTGGAAGCAGGGGTGGGACGAACTCCGGGATATCCAAGAGGAATCGATCCCGCTTCTGCTGGAGGGTAAGCGCGATGTGATCATCGCCGCGACGACCGCCGGCGGGAAAACCGAGGCCGCTTTTCTGCCGATCGTGTCGTGTCTGGTTGAGCGCGATCCTGCCTCCCGCGGCTTCAGGGCAATTTATGTCAGCCCCTTGCGGGCGCTGATCAACGATCAGTTCGGACGGCTGGAATCCCTCTGCCAGGACCTCGAAATCCCGGTCTTCAAATGGCATGGAGATGTCAGCCAGTCGCAGAAGCTGCGCGCGCGGAAAGAGCCCGACGGCATCCTGCTAATCACGCCGGAGTCGCTTGAGGCGATTCTCGTCCGGCGCGGCGTCGCCGAAGCGCTGGGCATGTTTCAGCGCGTCGACTGGATCGTGGTCGACGAGCTGCATGCCTATCTCGATCAGCCGCGCGGCAAGCAGCTTCAGTCGCTGCTTCACCGGATCGAAGTTATCGCCAAGCGGCGCACGCAGAGGATCGGCCTGTCGGCGACACTCGCGGACAAGCGTGTCGCCGCAGAGTTCCTGAGACCGCTCGAGGGCGAAGAGGCTCGGCTTCTCGAATCGGTTGACGGAAGTCGCAACCTCCTGCTTCAGCTGCGCGGCTATATCGAGCCGGCGCATGCCGACGGGACTGTCGGGGGCGTCCAGGACGACCCGGAGACCGCTAACCTAGCCGGGGCAGAGGCGCAGATCGCGGCCGATCTGTTCAAGGCGCTGCGCGGGACGCGCAATCTCGTCTTCGCCAATTCCCGCAAGGCGGTGGAGCTCTACACGGTCGAGCTTTCCGATCACTGTGCGGCCGGCGGCATCCCCACGGAATTCCTGGCCCACCATGGCAACCTTTCGCGCGAGTACCGGGAGGAGGCCGAGCGGCGCATGAAGAGCGGCGACCTGCCGGCGACGATCGTGTGCACCTCGACCCTCGAGCTCGGCATCGATATCGGCAATATCGATTCCGTCGCCCAGATCGGCTGCGCCCATACCGTCTCCGGGCTGAGGCAAAGGCTGGGGCGCTCGGGCCGGCGCGCCGGTCAGAGCGCGAAGCTCAGGCAATATATCGCCGCGGCCGAACTCGGTCCTAGAACCCATCCGCTCGACGAACTACGGCCGGGCCTCGTGCAGGCGATCGCCATGATCGATCTCCTGGGCGCAAAGTGGAACGAACCCGTCGACATGCATAAACTCCACCTCTCGACGCTGCTCCATCAGATTCTCGCTCTGATCGCGCAGTATGGTGGGATCACGGCCGAGCAGGGCTATCGGCTGCTCGTTCAGAGCGGCATTTTTCCGGTCGGAATCGCGCTTTACAAACAGCTCCTGCGCCGCATGGGAGAAGCGGAGGTCGGGCTGCTGACGCAGGCGCCCGACGGTACGCTTCTGCCCGGCCCCATGGGCGAGCGCATCATCCAGGCCCACGACTTCTTCGCGGTTTTCAAGACACCTGAGGAATATCGCGTGATTGCCGGCGGCAAGACACTCGGCACTTTGCCGGTCGATAATCCGCTCGCCTATGCCGCCGGATCGCTCATGATCTTCGGCGGCCGGCGCTGGATGGTGGAGGACCTATCCGTCTCGAACAAGGCGATCGTCGTTGCGCCCGCCTCAGGTGGAAAGCCGCCGAAGTTCGGCGGCGACTATGGCGGCCTTGCCGATGGCATCGTTCAGGGAATGCGCCGGGTGTATCTGAGCGTCGACGTCCCGCCTTACCTTGATGCGGCCGCGGTTCAGCTTCTGCATGAAGCGCGGTCGGCGTTTCAGCGCTTCCAGCTCGCCGATGCTGCGATCCTGTCGCATGGAAAGGATCTGATCCTGTTTCCCTGGGTGGGGAGCAAATCGCTATTGGCGCTGACCTTGGCCCTGAATGCGGCCGGGATAAAGGCGGGCGTAGCGGGTATCGCTATCGACTGCGCGGATGTAAGCCGTGCTGCGTTGGATGCGGCCTTAGAAAGGCTCGCGCATGCGCCGCCGCCTGATCCGGTCGAGCTCGCGGCGGGTGGCGATCTCGACCTCGATAAGTTCGATGGTTTTCTGACGGACGATATGAAGTGCCTGAACTTCGCGCGGGCAGTACTCGATACTGCGCCGCTCCCGCGGCTATGCGCCGACATTCTTCAGTGACAGGCGCGTGCCCTGCGGGGCCGCGCTCTATTCGCTGCGCTCGCCGAGCCGCCCCTGGCGTCTCGTCCGTGCGGTGACGGTCCCGCGCGCGGAGAGCCGAAGGAAGACGGTAAGAGCAACGACGCCGCGGGCGATCCTAAGCAGCGGCTTTGCGCCAGAACCGGACATCCGAACGTCGCCGCGCTTGGCCTTAGAATGAACTGCGGCGTTGGCTAAAGGTAAGCCGGCCCTGTCAAGCTTCAGTCAATTCCGACTCGTTGGTTGGTCAACGTGCAGCCCATTATCTATGATAGTAGGAAATATGAAATCGTATCCCCTCGGTTAAGAGCTGTCATCATTCTCAGTTGCTATTTCATTGGCGCGCGATCCGGCAAAGGTCGGCTTCTGGCCTGCGGCATATTGCTGTTATTGAGCCTTTTTTTAGCCCCCTGCAGTGCGCGAGCCACACCGACTTGTCCGGATCAGAGTTTTCCGGCGCGCTATAGCGATCCGGAGAGGTTCGAAAATGCAATTCAGTTGGCCGCAAAGCTGCCCATCCGTCCCCGCTTAGTCTCCGGACTCACGGTTCCGCATCACCTTTTGGCGGCTGATCTGATCGCGCGCGGCTTTAGGTTCGTCGAACCCACGAACGTCTACAAAGTCATCATCCTGTTTCCTGATCACTTCAAGAAAACCCATTTGCCTTTCGCGACAACGACCTGCAGTTTTGAGACCGTTTTTGGCCTAGTCCAGACTCAAAGGTCCGACGCCGAGCGTCTTCTGAGCGAAACAGAATTGGTCCAGGACTCAGGGCTATTCGCCCATGATCATGGTATCGGCGCGCTTCTGCCCTTCGTTAAACATTATTTTCCGAGGGCGACAGTTGTCCCGATTGCCGTATCAATCAGCTCGCACCGGTCGGATTGGGATCGGCTGGAGGCTATCCTCGCAACCTTGATCGATCCCCGGACGCTGATCATTCAGTCGACCGATTTCTCACATTACCTGCCGCTTGCGGCCGCAATCCCGCGCGATCAGGAGACCCTCAACGTGCTTGCAGCCGGCGACCTGGCCGCGGCGGCCGAACTGCGACAGCCAGACAACACGGATTCTCGCGGCGCCCTTTACATACAGTTGAAGCTGCAATCCGAGGTCTGGCACGCAAAGCCAACCGTGCTGGCGAACGCAAATTCACAAACCTATTCGGATGTCCGACAGCAGCGGACGACGAGCTACATGATCGAACTTTTCGGGCCCGATGGCGCGAACCAGATCGGCCACGACGACGACGGCTCGAAGGTCTATTGCTTCGCCGGCGACACGTTCCTCGGCCGATATGTGGCGGAAGCCCTCGCCAACCGAACGGCGGCCCGGCGCATACGCGCCGAGATGAAGTCCTTTCTCGGCCGATGTCGGCTTGTCGTTAATCTCGAAGGCGTCATGCTGCCAAGAGTGCCAAAGCGCCTCGGCCCTACGACCCTCGCCATGTCCGACCGAATCACGCTGCGCTGGCTACATGCGCTGAACGTTACCGCGGTCGGTGTTGCGAATAACCATGTCATGGATTTCGGAGCCCCGGCCTATGCGCGGATGGTGCGACGGCTGAGGCGGTCGGGTTTTCGCGTATTGCAGGCGGGCAGGATGACCGATGTCGGGGGATTACGGGTCGTCGCCTTCACCGACCTCGATAATGCAAGCCGCCGCGCCTCCGGAATCGTGTCGTCGGACGATTTTAGGCGGCTGACGCTGCCCCCGCATGATCGTCGGCCGGCGGTCGCTTTCATGCACTGGGGACAAGAGGGTATCGCGGCCCCGGGCGACCGCGAACAAACGCTCGCGGCCGAATTTGCCGAGGTCGGCTTGCCCCTGATCGTAGGTGCGCATCCCCACCGCGCCTGTACGGCGCTTTCCCTGGTCGCAGGCCCCAAGACGCTCTCGGCTTACTCGTTGGGCAACTTCCTTTTCGACCAGAATTCCAGCCGATCATCCGGCGCGATACTGGAAGTGAGGTTGTTCAGGCAGGGGACCGTCTTCGCGCGCCTCATACCGATCCCAAACTTTTTCGAGCGCCGACATAGTCGCTCGGCGCTGGAATGACGGTGCGGCCGCTAGAGGCTGATGATCACTCCTGTGCCGGCATTCGGGGCGTAAAATAAGACAGATCGGCCGGTTCGGACGAAACCGAACTACCGTCCGCGAGCTGTAGAACGACCTTAAAGAGGTGGCGGGATGATTTTGGCGCGACGAGCGCGAAGCCGAAGCTTTTATCCTGCCTCGACCCGAGCTGGCCGCGCATGTTCACAGGCAGGCGATAATTGCTTCGATCAAGCGAAAGCGCGATCGTTTTATAGTCCCGGGTATCGGGGCCTGCCGCGCCGCATTCCGGCCCGCCGATATCGAAATGCATGATTGGGACGACGATCTCAAACGGCGTCTTGCTCTCGTTCGATCCACCGGCGCTATCCGTCCATCGATATTGGAACTGCCCCGAAACCCAGGTGAACACCGTATTGCCTTGCGTGTAGAGCGCCGGCGCCAGGTTTCCATAGATGCCGGTTGCCTTCAGGCGCGCGAAACAGGCGGGGACCTGCGATTCCGATGGGCAGCGGAACTTGCCGGAAGCGACCTTGGCAACGTCGAGGCCCGCGGTACGCAGTCCGTCATCGACCGTCGCGGTCGTTTTTTGATCGAAGCTGCCCAGCTTGGCATCGTACGCGAGCTGCTGAGGCACCGCGCCTTTCGCGCTAAAGCCATACACCATTTGCGCATCGCGGACCGCGCCCCATCCCAGGTTTCGCAGTTCGAAAGAAGGCGCATAGTTGCCTTCACCGCACATGACGCGGTCGACGCTCCCGATCTCTAAATAGGGCTGATAATCCGTTGCGCTGTTGGCAACATCGAGATAGGCGCCGACGATCTGAGTCGACTGCGGCGTGTCGTTGCTGACCTCGACGGTCAGGAACACCGGCGAGAACTGATTCGGATTCTCGATATAGCCGTCCTGATCGTAGGACTGCTCACGAACGGTGCGGCCATGCTTCCAGATATCGTAGATTTGCGAGTCCAATTCGACGCTAAGAACACCGCCCGCGTCATGCGCCTTGTAGCCGAAGTAAGCCGCCCAGCCGTCTCTGAGCTTCGCAAACTCCTTGTTTCTTTTTGAGTCGAGGATCAACCTCGCATTCACCACGCCGTTACTTTGGGCGAGTTGGAAAGCGGGATTTGATCTCTTATCGGCGCTCCCGTAAGGCGCCGTCTCAGCGCGTAATCCGGAACACAGCGGTAGGCAAAGGAAAACGATGGCTGCCATAAGGCGCCGCTTTACATCTCGTCCCACGCAGTGTGGCATATCGGCCTCGGCGAACGAAGGAATATTCGGAATCTGAGCAAAAACGCGGAACTATAGGATCGGATGTGGGAACTCAGCGCAATCTAATTTTCACAGTGGCGGACTGGCGACCCAGGCGCGCCGAACACGGCGCATAGCGAACTCGATGGCGCGAGTCTTCGTTTCCCATTCTAACCGCGACAACGCGGTCTCGGTCGAAATCATGGACTGGCTGAAGACGCGCGGCTTTGAGGAAGTATTTCTCGACATCGATAAGCATGCAGGGGTTCCCCCCGGCTCAAACTGGGAGCAGGTGCTCTATCGCAAGATCGATTCGTCGCAGGCCGTCATCCTTGTGGTCACGCCGAACTGGCACGAGAGCAAATGGTGCTTTGTGGAGTTCGCTCAAGCGCGAGCCTTGGGCAAGGCGATCTTCCCGGTCATCGTGGCACCCGGCGGCGAACGGTTCATCGCCCCCGACATCCAGCAGCTCGATTTGCAGCTCGACCGCGAGGGCGGTTTGGAACGCTTGGCGCGTGAACTGATCCGGCTCGGGCTCGATGCGCAGGCGGGCTTCCCCTGGGAACCCGGACGATCCCCCTACCCAGGGCTGATGGCCTTCGAGAAAGAAGACGCGGCGATTTTCTTCGGCCGCGAGGACGATATTCGCGCCCTGATCGAGCAGCTCAGCGCGAAGCGTGTCCGAGGCGACCTCAGGTTTCTGGCGGTTTTGGGCGCCTCCGGATCTGGAAAGTCCTCGGTCCTTCGCGCCGGCGTTCTCCCGCGTATCGCGCGAGATCGCGCCAATTGGATCGTCTGCCCCCCTTTCAGGCCCCGGCGCGATCCAGAGGGGGAATTCGCCCATACGGTCTGCGACCTGCTGGGCACACCCGAGGACTGGCAACAATGGGCAGACCGTTTTCGGTCTGATGAGGGGGCTCAGGTTTTCCAAGAGCTGGTCACGGCCGCCCGAGTGAAGACTGGCCGCCGGGAGGCTACGCTGCTCGTCACAATCGACCAAGGTGAAGAGCTTTTCACGCTTTCGGCAACGGACGATTTCCGGCGCTTCGTCAATCTGCTGCTGCGCGCCAGTGCCGAGACCCTCCCGATCGTCGTCGTGGTGGCGCTCAGATCCGACTATCTGGACAGGTTGCAGCAATTGGCTGGATCGCAGCGTTTCGATGAGTTCCTGTTGGGCCCTTTCCCCCTTGCCCGCGTCCGCCAGATCATCGAGGGGCCGGCGCGGATCGCCGGTCTGAGGGTTGATCTGGAGTTTATCGAAGCCGCGGTCGCCGACATGGGAACGGACGACGCGTTGCCCCTTCTCGCTTTCGTGCTTCGCGAATTATACAGCCGCTTCGGCCCGCTGGATGGGCAGTCAAGTGGCGGCTCTCGCCTGTCATTGGCACACTATCGCATGTTGGGCGATCCGGCATCCGGGTTGAACCCGCTCGAGAACGCCATCCAGAAGCAGGCCGATAAGGTGATCGACGGACTGCGGCTCGACGCCGATGCCACAGCCAAGCTGCGCGACGTGTTCGTCGGCGCGCTGGCGCGCATTGACGACCAGGGGCGTTATGTGCGCAGGCCGGCGCGATGGGACGATGTGCCTGAGCCGGTACGCCCGATACTCGAAAAGCTCGCCGAAGCGCGGCTTCTCGTCATCCGTCAGGAGGGACATGAGATAACGGTCGAGGTCGCGCACGAGGCGCTTCTGCGAAAATGGAAACGCGTCCGGGGCTGGCTGGACCAGGAGCGCGACTTCCTGATCGGCAAGGTTCAACTGCGCTACGCGTTGGAGAATTGGAACGCCGCCGCCCCTGCAGCGCGCGACGAAGCGCTGCTTCAAGGGCTTTCTCTCAACCGTGCTCGCCCATGGCTGCGTGACCATGCTTCGGCGCTGACTGCGCCGGAGCGGGATTTTATCGTAGCGAGCATTGCGCGGGACGATGCCGACCGCGCCGGGCGGAAGTGGCGCATCCGGCTCATACGGTCGGCTGCTGCGGCCATGGTTGTGATCGCGATCGTGACCGTCTTCACGTGGCGGGAACAGCAAGCCGCGACGGTTCAGGCCGAAGCGGCACGCCTCGCGGTTCAGGCGCGCGCGCGGCTCGCGAGCGATCCGGTTGCGGCTGCCGCGTGGGCCGCTCAGGCGGTGAAGAAACAAGAATCTGCCGACACCCTTTCCGTGCTTTTGGAATCTCTGCTCGCGATCTCTCCACATTTCCGCAAGCTGGCAACCGTCGCCGATCTTCAGCCGGGTGTCCTCTCCTGGTCGCTGGACGGAACATTTCTCTTGGGTTCGGACCAGCACGGCCACGCCCTGCGATGGCAACCAACGAACGGCGCCTTCACCCCCCTCGCAGCGAAAGCGACGGACGCTGACACGCCTCGGGACATTGCCCTGACCCCACAGATCATCGGCCTCGCGGCGGCGGGGGGCGGCGCACTCGCAGTCACGGAAGATGGAGCCGCCCTGCATTGGGGCGCCGCGCAAGGCCAGCCGACTGCAATGCGCATCGGCGAGGTCCATGCGCTTACTCATGTCGCCATCGGATCCACGGGGCGCATTTTGGCGAGCGACCGGGAAAGCGACGAGATCCGGCTCTATGCCTGCGCCCTCGCGGGAGGCGAACCAAGTCCGGCTTGCCAATCCCGCGTGCTGGCGAGAGGGCATACGAGCGCAGTGGCTTTGGACGACGAACATAGCATTGCTGCCATAGGATTCGAGGACGGAAGCCTTTCCATCGTTGGCTTTGGCGAACGTCGCATCTTCTTGCGGCCCCAGACCGCCGGCGCTGGCGCCATTGCGTCTCTCGCCTTCAATCCGGACGGCACCCGCATCGGCATTGGCACGCGCGCCGGGTTGGTGATGGTGGGTGATGTGCGTGATGGCGCCATCGCCAAGATCCATCAGCAGCCTGGCAGCGTGACCGCGCTCGCCTGGGATCCGGTTGACCCGCTGATCGCAGCGGCTTGTGGCATCTCGTCGATCTGCCTTTGGCGTGCCTCAGCAGACTCTCCCGCTCTCGACCCAGCGGCGCATTTCGAAGGCCATTCGAGCACCGTTCGCGCACTCTCCTTTGCACCCAATGGACAATCGCTTGCGTCCGCCTCGGTGGACGGAACAATCAGGCTTTGGGCGATAGATCCGGACTCGACCTATCTGGCCAGGGACGGCGGCGCCGGGACGGCCATGACGGCGCTTGCGATCTCCCGGGAGCGGAGCCTCCTGGCCGCAGGCGACGCGACTGGCAACATCCATGTCTGGTCCCTGGCCGCGCCCCAACCCCCACCGGTTTCCGCCAAGATCGCCGGCGACCCGGTCGCCGCGCTCACCTGGTCGCCTAAGGCCGACAGGCTGGCGGCGGGAACGGCCGACGGGAGTGTTGCCCTGCTCGGTCCCCCCTGGACAAGCAGTTCCAACAGGTTCAGTCCCGGAGACCGGTTGCTTGCGCTGCGATGGCTTCCGAGTGGCTCGGAGGTGCTGATATCAGGCAACCTCGACGGCCACGTCGGCGTCTATTCGCTCGACGGCAGTCCGCTTCCGGGATTCGATAAGGTCCATGCTGATAGCGTGGCGAGTCTTGCGGTCAGCCCGGATGGAACCCGGCTGCTGTCGGGGGATGTACTCGGAAAAATACAGCAGTGGCGCATTAGCGACCGCTTGCCAGCCGGCCCGCTACTCGACACCGCGGTCAGCCGCGACACGGTGGAATATAGCCGCGATGGATCGCGCTTTCTGGTGGCCGGCAACGATGGCGATGTCCAGATCTTCCGGTCCGACCAAACCGAAATCGTCGCCTCGTGTCGGTCCGGCAGCCAGCAGATCGACGCTGCGGCGTTCAGCCCGGACGGCGATCTAGTCGCGGCCGTTAGCGCCGATTTCATTCTTTATTTATGGCGATTAGGCGAGCATTGCGAACTGATGGCGTCGGCTCCCCTTCCTACCCCCTCGGGAATCGCCGCTGAATCGGGACAACTTTCTGCGCACAGGCCTCAACTTGTCTTCGCACCGACGCCCGGGATAATCGAAGTGACACGATCGACACGAGAGGTGCTCGAAATCTCGACAGATCCATCCAAATGGCTTCTGCGCGTAAATAAATTTGAATGAAAGCGGGAGACGATCGTCGTAAAGCCCGTCAGGCACATTAGCGCCAACAGCGGACGGCCGACTCGGGCCTTGGGCGAATGAATGGTCATTCCGTTCGCTAGGCGGTTTAGAGCGGGATGACATTACGGTGACTCGGGAGGGGATTCCCAAGACTCGGCGAATCTGATTCAACCTTCTGGCTGGAACGGAGGCCAGTATGGATGAGGCAGCCCTATTCGAACGATCTTCGCGCCCGTGTCGTTGAAGCTGTTGAGACAGGCGGGCTGTCGCGGCACCAGGCGGCGGCGCGTTTTGCTGTGAGCGTGAGCTCGGCGATCCGCTGGGTCGAGCGCTACCGGGCCAAGGGGAGCGTGGCTCCGGATCGGATCGGAGGTTACAAGCCGAAGAAGATCGCGGGGGACCATCGCACCTGGCTTTTGGAGCGCTGCCGCAGCGCGCCGTTCACGTTGCGGGGGCTGGTGTCGGAACTGGGCGAACGGGGGCTCAAGGTCGATTACCGCTCGGTCTGGGCGTTCGTCCACGCTGAGAAGCTGAGTTATAAAAAAAGACGCTGGTCGCAAGCGAGCAAAGCCGGCCGGACGTCGCCCGCCGCCGGCAGCAATGGCTGAAGTACCGCCTCGGGGTCTCTTCCCAGCGGCTGGTCTTCCTCGATGAGACGTGGACCAAGACCAACATGGCGCCGCTGCGGGGCTGGGCGCCGGTGGGCCGGCGGCTTCCCGGCGTGGCCCCCTTCGGCCATTGGAACACCATGACCTTCCTGGCCGCGCTGCGCCAGGACCGGGTCGAGGCTCCGTGGTTGATCAAAGGGCCGATCAACGGTGAGCGCTTCCGCCTCTATGTCGAGCAGGTCCTGGTGCCGACCCTGTCTCCCGGCGATGTCGTGGTGATGGACAATCTCGGCTCGCACAAAGGCAGCGCCGTCCGTCAGGCGATCCGGGCCGCGGGCGCCAAGCTCCTCTTCCTGCCGAAGTATTCGCCCGACCTCAATCCGATCGAGAAATTCTTCGCAAAGCTCAAGCATCACCTGCGAAAAGCCCAGAAACGCTCCTTCGATGGCATCTGCGAGGCTATCGCCCTGACCCTCGAAACCGTCACTCCGCAGGAATGTTCAAACTACTTCCTCAGCGCAGGATATGAACCAGCCTAATTTCATCCCGCTCTAGGGTACGAGGCTCCGCCCAAGAAAGCTGACCTGTACCAGGGGCCAGGCGAAGCCGGCCACAAACCCTAGAGCGGAAACCACAAGGCTTATAGCCCAAGCATAAAAACATCGACGTTCCGCAACCCATGCCTTCTCAGAATCCCTATGCTCTTTGTCCGATCGTTCGAGAAGTGCATTACGACCCCGATTTGCGTCGTCGGCAATTCGACGCGGCGAAGAGATCATCTCAGGGATAGCCCTTGCTGCATCTTTGAATTGCTCGCGGTTATGGACGCCGGCGACATGGGCGCTCATCGAATTTGCGCGAAGCGCCAGAAAGAAAATGGCAGCTCCAGCCGCCACAACCCCAACGAGGAAACACCATAATGAAAACTGCAAAAAACGGAATACGTATGCCGGGTCGGGGAGGTGAGCGGCGAGAGTGACCATGGAGATGGCGCCGCCAGCCGATCCAATACCGAGCCATACGTGCAATTGAAGCATGTATGCCTCGCTCTGATCGCTCTTATTCTGAACAACCCGTATGGCATCTTGATTATCAAGGTTCATTTTTAGCCCGGCCCTGGATGTTCGGGGCAATGATGTCTCATTGCTCCCACGCATCAAAAAATTCTAAACCAGAAATTCCGGAATTCGTTTTGAAATCTCTTATCGAAGTTTATTGCGCAGAGCTCGATCATCACGGATCGACTCGGAGCAAGGCAACAATCGTCAACTTTACCTAAAATCCGGTATGGGTGAGATGCCTCACAATTGATATCTTCGACTATCTATCGTCCCGGATCTCCCATTGCTCTCGAGTCGAGCTGGGACCGAGGAAATTGGACAACAGGGGGGATGTATGAGCACTCACCAAGTT
>CAZNNJ010000088.1:0-11982 GCA_964574305.1 uncultured Rhodospirillales bacterium
GGCGGCGGCCGCGCCGAAGAGCGCGATCGGCGCCGCGAGGCTATTCACATCGAGCAGGGCGACATGGCGAGTGTCCGCCTGCGTGAAGCGTGCGGCCGCGGCAAGGCTGGCCGCCTGCAGTTCGCGATAGGAGAGGCGGCTTTTGCCGGCAACGACCGCAGTCCGTTCCGGAAAGGCCTCGGCCGCCATCTCAAGGAGAGTAAAAATGTTCATCGTTAATCCGAGGAGGGCAGCGCTTTCGCCTGCTTGACGAAAAGTTGCTGAGTGCCGAGCGACAGCGAGCCCGCCCCCGCCTTGGTGCAGAGCAGTTCGATCCGGTCGGCTTCGCCGATGTAGCGCTTGCCGATCAGCGTCCCGCCGGCGAAATCCGGTTCTGGTGCCGCCGCTCTTTGTGCGGGGCCGCCGGCAAGTATCATGGGGTGACCTCCGCACCGCAGGTCGAGTGTGTCTGGAACGGTGCGGATCACCATCACCTGCGTGTCGCAGACGGTGCTCAAATAGCGTGAACCCAGTTTCAGTGCGGTCATGTTGTCACCAAGGCCTATTCAGCGAGGGTCACGATCCAGTCGGCGACCCTCTGGAAGAGCATGCAGCGCGAAGGGAAAATGAAGTGGGCGTGTCCGGTATCTTTGAGTACCAGCAGGGAGATATCCCCGCTGGCGGGAAAGGATGCTGGGATGGCGTGCGGTGGACCGGCAATATCGTGATCGCCGACGGCCAAGAACACTGGCGTGTCGATGGTTTCCAACTGAGGGCTGAGCCCTCCCGGAATGATGGACTGGAGGCCTGCGACGACTAGCAGCTTATCCCGTGCTGGCTTGAGAGCGTCGACGGCGGTGCGGTCCGCTTTCGCACCGTGGAACATTGCACGGCTTTCTTGCGAGGGCGCCAGATCGCCATAGGGCGCTGCATGCAATTGTCGGGCAATCCTCGCGATCCGATTGGCAATGGTCTCGGGAGCGCCGATGAGCCCCCGCGCCTCAGGTGGAAGATATTCCGCCAGTCCGCGGTCGCTGAACCCCAAGAGAACCAGGGCGGCGTGCGTCGGATCGCTCGCCTGTTGCAGTACCGTCAACATGGCGCCCATTGAATGACCGACCCCGATCGTTCGGAGATCGGGAAGGCTGGGGAGCTCTGGTATGAGGGTTCCGGTCCGCAGACCGCTCGCGAGTCACCGGGTGGCATTTCCATTGGCCGCTGCGAGCAGGTCCGGTGTGAGGATGAAACCGTCGGTCGGCCGAGTGCTCTCGCCGATGCCGAGGTGATCCACGCATGCGACGACATACCCTTTGGCGGCCATGTGGCGGGCAAAGCTGAACCCACCCGGATCGTCCCCACCGATATCGAAGTAGCGGCGATTCATTCCGCCCCCGGGGAGGCAGACGAGCAACTTCGCTGACCGTGCCAGGCGCAGACTGGTGGGCCAGAACAGTTCGACGGCGATTTCCGGCGATGCGATGCCGTTCCACTCCGCTTGCAGAGCAAGTCGGAGAATTCGACTGGAGACTTGCGTCCTTCCGGCCAACGACGCTGCAGGGACTGGGCGTGCTCCGCTCATGGAGCGGTCCCGCCCAACGCACATCGGGATCGCGGTGTCACGGCGCAACTATGCGCTGGCGGACTGCGCGTCCGGCGACCATGCCATCGCCGCGCGGTCGCTCAGCAGCTCGGTGATCTTGTCCTGGCTGTAGCCCAGTTCAGCCAGGATCTCCTTCGTATGTTGGCCTACGATCAGGGGCGGCCCTTGGATCGTAGCTGGCGTCGCTGACAGGTCGAACAGCAACCCGACCTGGTCGAGCTTGCCGACATAGTGATCCTGATAGCTGGTCACCAGCCGCCGGCGGATCATCTCAGGATCTTCGTGCAGCGATAGCCCAAAGTTCGGGTCGCAGACTTCGCTGGGGACGCCGGCAGCATCGAGCCGCTCCGCCCATGCCTTGGCCGAGCGCGTTTTGAATGCCGCTTCGAGAATCGAAGCAAGCGCTTCGTCGTTGTCGGCCCTCGCCCGAGCGGTGGCAAAACGTGGCCCGAAGAGTTCCACCGGACCCATGTGCTGCTGGAGACGCAGCCATTGAGCGTCGTTGGCAACGACCAGACAGATCCAGCCTTCGCTCGTTTGATAGAGCCGATTGAGCGCGCTCAGTCCCGTCTGCATGGCGTCGAGCTTGGGGCGCTCCACGCCGCGTCCATCAGGATGGGCGAGCGCATAGGAGCAGTTCAGCAGCTGCGCATTGATGATCGAGGTATCCACCCGCTGACCTTCGCCGGTCCGACGGCGGTGGTAGAGGGCCTGCAGGATGCCGACGGCGGACAGGAAGCCGTTACCGGTGTCGCCGAATGAGGTCAGCGACCACATCGGCTTGCCGCCGCGCCACATGCCGCCGTCTTCCCACTGCACGCCCGCCAGGCACGCCGCGGTCTGATCATTGCCGGGAAGGGCCTCGCGAGGACCCGTCTCATGGCCTCGCGAATGGCAATAGACGAGATCCGGCTTGAGCTGCCGCAGGCTTTCGTAATCGATCCCGAGCCGTTCGACGGCATCGTACCGCATGTTCGTCTGGACCACGTCGGCGGTTGCGACGAGCTTGAGCAGCGCTTCCTTGGCGCGCTGATCCTTCAGATTGAGCGCAATGCTGCGCTTGCCGCGATTCGCAACGTAGGCGACATGGCTGCGATGCCAATAAGTGTCATGGAGCGCGTTGATCTTGATCACATCCGCGCCGAGGTCTGACAAGAGTTGCGCGCCGTAGGGACCGGCAATGGCGAGGCCGATGTCGAGGACCCGTATCCCGCGGAGAGGCGCCGCCCGCGTTTGCGAGATGGCTGGGAAACGCGCCAGCGGCATCACAATTCGCGCGGCTTCGGCCCTGACCTCTTCCGTATGTTCGCCGGCGCCTGGCGCGGAGCCGCGAATTGCGCCGGGGCTGATGCTCATCCGGTAGGTGATCCCAACCTGCCGGATCCGGCCGAGATCGCGGTCGTCGACCTCCGCAACGCATCCGTCCTTGAGTAGGAGCGGGTCGCAGAGTGCGTCTTCGGGTGAGCGCACCTCCTGCACGGTGGCATCGGCCACGGCGGCCGCATTGACCCAGTCCTTGGCCGGAAACTTCTTCACGCATTCGGCGAGGATCGGCTGGTAGTGAGACATCACCAGGAGTTCCTCAGGTCCCATCCCAAACCGGTCCGGATCGTTCTGGGCCGTGAGGTCCGGGGTGGCATTTATGGCATCACCCTCCGAGGCCTGGATGATGAAGCGAGGATTGGGAACCCAGTTTTGGATCCACCGGCCGTCCGCGCACTCAAAATGACCCTTCGCGGCGCGCGAGCCGAAGATCCAGGAATTGAAGAGGGGAGCATCGGGATCCTCCGCGCGCTGCCAGTCGCAGCAGGCGCCGGACAAGACCCCTTGGAGCAGGGATGTCTCGACCCATTGGCCTTGCCCGGTCGTCTCACGCGCGTACAGCGCTGCCGAAACGGCGGTCGACGCAGCATAAAAAGCCCCGAGACTGGGGAAGGGGGAGGCGGGAAACACGGGTCCCGGTCGGGGCGGTCCTTGAATCCCTTCCTGCGGGATATCGACATCGGCGAACGGATCGTCGCGGCCAGCCATGCGCCAGAGCGCGCCCTGCGGCCAGCCGCGCTGCTCCCAATGCATGCCGGTCCGGGCGGCCACCAATGCGTCGTAGCCCGGCCGGTCGGCATGCTTGCTGTCGCGACCATAGGCCGTGATCGAGCAATAGATCAGACGCGGGTTGATGGCGTGCAGCGTGTCGAAGTCGATGCGCAGGCTCTTGGTGACGCCCGGGGTGAAGCTTTCGACCAGGAGATCTGCCCGGCTGGTCAGACGGAGAAACGTGTCGTAGTCAGCCGGCACCTTAAGGTCCAGGATCGCGCTCCGCTTTCCACGGTTCCAGGCTCGGTACCCGGCCTGTCCGCGGAAGGGGTCGCCCCCTGGCGGCTCGATCTTGATGACGTCCGCTCCATGATCGACCATCAGCATCGTCGTCATCGGACCGGCGATGCCCCAGGACAGATCCAGCACCAGCAGTCTATCGAGGACGCCCGCCGCCGAATTGGGACGATCTTGGGAAGCGGTGATCATTCTAGGCTCCTGGTGTCGGCAACTATGCGCCGAGCCGGAGGGCATACCTGACGACCAACGATCGGCTGTCTTGCGCTGTTCAGGACCTAGAACGGATTCAGAGAAGTGCCCCTATATTCCGAAGCCAAGTGTGTATCATTCGCGGACATGGCCGTCGGGCAACTCCGACGGCCCGGGCCGGGCGAATGTATCGCTCCCGGGGCATAAGACCCCGGGAGCGATATCGTCACTTCGCCAGCGCGGCCTTTTCAATGACCGCCGCGACTTCCTTTGCATGGACCACCAAGGAGGCATGGCTGCCGGCCACCTCCACCGTCTGGGCTTTTATCCGGGCCGCGAACATCTTCTGGGCCTCGGGCGCGATCACCTTGTCCTTCGTGCTGATCACATAGAATGTCGGCTTGTCATGCCAAGCTGCCACAGTGACCGGAGCCTTAAACGCCTCGATGTTCAGCGGAAGCTGCGAGTTGGCCAGGGATTCCGCGACTTGCAGCGGGAGGTCGGCCGCAACCGCTGAGGGAAAGACCTTGGGATCGATCGTGAGGTTGCCCTTCGCGTCGGGGTGAATCGCTGCGCCGCCTTCGGTTGCCGGGCCGCTATTGGCCAGGGACGCCAGGGATTCGCCCGCGTCAGGTGCAAAGGCGGAGACGTAGACCAGCGCCGCGACCTTGGGATCGTCACCAGCCTGTGTGATGACAACGCCGCCCCATGAATGGCCGACCAGAACCGTCCTACCGACCTGCTTGGCCAGGGCCTGTTTGGTCGCATCGACATCTGCGGTCAGCGACGTGAGCGGGTTTTCAACCAACGTCACCTTGTAGCCCTTCTTGGTCAGAATATCGGCAACGGGCTGCCAGCTTGTCTGGTCGACGAAAGCGCCATGGACGAGAACGATATTATTGGCAGCGCCCTTGGGCAGGGACGCCGAATGCGCCGAGACAGCAGGCGCCGTTCCAGCCACGAGAATGGCAATGGCCGAGAGTAAAAGATTTCGCATGGAATATTCCTGTAGGGTATCGGACGAGGCGAGGCTGGGCAGGGACGCCGGCTCGCCGCGACATGACCTAGTTCCGCAAATTCTCAGACGATAGGCGTCAATCGTCCAAATATTGTGTCCAACCGTCCGCAGGGTTAACGTCGTTTGTATGGACATCCTCGCTGACGTGCTCGATCGCATTCGCCTCGGCGGAACAGTCCTGTACCACTTTGAATTCGGTCATCCCTGGAACGTCGCGTTGCCGGAGCGCCCCTACGCCCTGTTCCACTATCTCAGTCGCGGTGCGGCCACGCTCGAGCTCGAGCAAGGCGGTGAGATACGGATGACCGCGGGCGATCTTGTCGTTATCACCCGGGGCGAGCCCCATTTGATTTATTCGGACCGCAGGACCGAGCCGTTTCCAATTCAGGATTTCGAGCGGCTTTCCGAACATCTCGGCGTCATGCGTCACGGCGGCGGCGCCGAGCCGTCATCGACGATGATCTGCGGCAACTTCACGGTGTCGCGGCCCTCGCGCGGCAGCGTGATGGAACTGCTTCCGCCCATGCTGCTGCTGAAGCGGGCGACGGACGGCGCCTGGCTGGAGACGGTGCTGCAACGCATGGTGAGCGAGGCGGCAGTTGAGCGTCCCGGCCAGCGCGTCACGCTCTCCCGGCTGACCGAAGTGCTCTTTGTCGAGGTGCTGCGAAGTTGGCTCGCATCCCTGGCCCCGGGGGAAGGCGGATGGCTCGGGGCAATGGCGGACCCGCATATCGGTCCAGCCCTTCAGCTGATCCACGAACAACCGGACCGGCCTTGGACGCTCGACGACCTCGGCCAGCGAGTGGGGCTCGGCCGCTCGGCATTTTCAGCGCGTTTCACAAACCTCGTCGGTCAGCCGGTGCGGGCGTACCTGATCGCGCGCCGAATGGCTGAGGCTGCGTTCCTGCTCGAATCGAGCGACGAGGGAATCGCCAGGATTGCGAGCCGGGTCGGCTATGAGACGGCGGCTGCGTTCTCGAAGCTGTTCCGTCGCCACCACGGCCTCTCGCCGGGCCATTATCGTGCGGCGCGGCACTCGGCAAGCCGACGTCGCGTATCGACCTAGTGGAGAAGGCCCGCTTCCGCTTGCTCGGACTCGCCGCCGCCGACGATCATACTGCGGTACTCCTTCGGACTGAGACCCACCCATGTCCGCACTGCGCGGACCAGCCCGTTTCGCTCCGAAAAGCCAGCCCGCAGTGAGACTTCTCCGATCGGAATATTCGGTTCCGAAAGCAATTTCAGGATCGCTTCCCGGCGTATCTCTTCCTTGAGCTCGCGGAAGGTGATCCCTTCGTCGTCGAGTCGCCGGCGCAGGGTCTTGGAGCTCATGTTGAACTCCCGGGCAATTTCATCGATCGACAGCAGACACTCGGTGTTGGCCAGGCGTTCCGTCAGCCGCTGTTTGATCACTGCCTTCCAGGAGCGCCGAATACCCGGCACGTGGACGACGTCGGAGCGGTAGTTGAAAAGATCGGTGCGAAAATCCGCCAGCGTGCGGATGACGCGGCGCCTTAAGAGGCTGGCCGGAAACCGGATCTGCGCCTGCGGCTGCATGAATTGGCAGGGGCCCCAGAAGGCGGCGTCATATTCGCTTACCGGTCCGTTGGGCGGATAAGGCAGGCATGCGGAGGTCACCGGGAACTCCTCACCGATGAGCCATCCGCAAATATGTGGCCAAAGCATCAGCCACCACTCGTGGAGATAGTGGAAAGTGTCGATCTCCGGATGGGAGAGTTTCAGCGTGATGGTGGCGCTCTCGGCCTCCTCCGTAAGCTCGAAGGACATCTCGTCGGTGATGAAGGCGTAGAGCCGGAAGGCGCTTCTCAGTGCGTCGGCAACGGTTTCTTCGCGCACCATGGCCTCGCAGACGACGGCGATGCTGCCGGGCTTGCAACGGTCGCCGGCAAACCCGCAAAAATCATCGTCCAACGCGACCTTGATCAACTGGTTCAGCTGAATCAGCGTGTCCGGTCCGATATGATCGACGTCCGGTCCGATGGCTTCGGGCGGCACGCCGCCCGCCCGGCAGATTTCGTCGAGATTCAATCCTTTGCGCTCGGCCGAAAAGATCATCGCCCGCGCATAGCGGGTCGTGAGGCTGGGGACTCCCATGTAACAAACATCCTTCCCAAAACACTCCGCCGTTCTTCTTGCTCTTGTCGGCGGGCAGATAACCTAGCCGGGTCTCCATTCCAGCGCGCCGAAGCGGCGTCTTCCGCATCCGCGCCAAAGGCCAAAATTTACCCTAGCTGGCGCGTCAGGGCAAGAATTTGGGGCTTCGCGCGACCGCGGCAATCATCAAAGAGGTCCGAAATTCTAAAGGCTTAGAGGCTGTGTCCAATTCCGATAGCAAGTTGTCCCCATTTGCGATTCAGGCGGACCTCGATGCTGCTACCTAATACGCGGTCAAAATCCGGAGACCGCTATCCGCGGCAGGGGCATCCATGGGGAATTCATCAGGACATTGCGATCCGACGCAGGCTGGAATCCCCGGCCTCGTCACATCGAGCCTGAAGGCCAGAACATGACCTTCGAGGAGCGGCTGGTTGTCGTGGTGGTCGCTTCAGCGGCTGCGTTTCTTGGTTTCGTGTTCGCTACGGTATCACCGGTTCTGCCGTTGATCGTCGCGCATTTTCAATCATCCGCGAATGGCGATCTTGTCGCGCAGTGGCTGCTGACCATGCCAAGTGTGGGAATCGCGGTCGGCGGCCCGGTTTCCGGCTGGGTTGTCGGCAGATTCGGCGCGCGCCCGGTACTGCTGGTTAGCCTCATCGTGTTCGCGCTGATCGGTCTCAGCGGTTTCGTAATCGAGAACACGATCCTCCTGCTGGTCTCCAGGCTCGCCGTCGGCATCGCGGCAGCCGGCCAGGCGACCGCCTCATCGATCGTGCTCGGCGATACTTTCGTCGGGGACCGGCGCGGAGGCGTGATCGGCTTCCAGATCGCGCTGGCGTCGGTTGCCGGCGTCGCCGCATTTCTGTCGGCCGGCGTGCTGGGCGAGTGGGGTGGCTGGCGCGCGCCTTCCGCCCTTTATGCCGTCGCTCTCCCGATTGCCCTGCTGGCGGTATTCGTGGTGCCGCGGAGCGACGCGCGGCTCTCGCGCAGCCGGTCCGAACCCGGCGCGTTTCGCGCAATCGCCGTCGTGCTGGCGCTCACCGCCGGCACGATGATGATTTCCTTTATCTCTACCAGTCAGGTCCCCTTGCTTCTCTCGGAGCACGGCATGTCGAGGCCATCGGTGGTCTCCGCTGTGCTCGGCGGCACGACGGTCGCGCTCACCATCGGTGCTCTGCTCTATAACCGCATCAGGATCAGGATGGGCGCCGTTAGGACGAACGCGGTCGGCGGCGCGTTGCAGGCGGTGGGTCTGCTTTTCTTGGCTTCAAGTACGGGATTGGGCCCGATCGCCTTGGGTGCGATCATTCTCGCCCTCGGCAGCGGCATCCTGACCCCCGGTTTTAGTCACGCCATCATGGAGCGTGCGTCCGAGGCAGCACGGGCTCGGGCGATCGGGATGCTCCTGACTGCTCAATTCGCAGGACCGTTCCTCTGTACGGCGCTCATCTTACCTATCGTCGAGTCCTTCGGCCGGGTGACGACCCTTATTTGGCTTGGAACGCTGCTGTTCGCCGTTTGGTCAGCCGTCTCAATTCGGACCCGTGGTTCCCTAAGGGCCAATATCGGCGCGTCACAGCCGTAGATCCCGGCTGGGAGCCGCGGTCGGAAAAGTCCCCGCCACCGGGTGTGGACCGATGGCGGGGCCAGTGGGGAGGAACCGCGCAAGGCGGCGTCCAGCGTAGGCCGAATGACTACGCGGACGCTTGGAGGCGAGTGAACCCGCCGATATCAGGGAGACGACGGCGGCTGCTGAGGCTGACGATTTCTCGACAGAGGGTAGTCTTCATCGCTTCGGACCGCCGCCCGGTAACAAGCCATTCGCGAATTGTTGCCGGAAGACCCGAGGGGTGATTCCCATCGCATCCCGAAAGATCGAACCGAATGTCCCCACTCCGGTGAAGCCGAGATTGCCGGCGATCGTCTTGATCGGCAGTTCCGTGTCTCGCAGAAGCGCCTTCGCCTTTTCCAGACAGATGTCGCGGCGATAGGAACTCACAGTACGGCCCAATGTCTGCTTGAACTGTCGGCGCAAGTGACGGGGGCTCACGCCGCACAGCGTTGCAAGCTCCTCCATCGCAGCTCCGTTAGGGCCAGGATTGGCGTCGATATATTCGAGCACGCGGCGAAGCTGCCAGGGTGTGAGGCCGCCCGACTTGATGCCAGGCTGTGGAATCGCGGCCTTGATATAACGGGCGAGTTCGACCGCCGTCGTCATGCAGATTGCTTCGACGAGAATTTCGGCGCGCAGCCCCGGAGACACGGCTTCGTGCGCCAGCCGCAGCATATTGGAGTAGAGCGCCGGGCTCTTTATATCGATGCAGGCGCTTAATGCATCCTCGTCCCAAGCGGGCGCGAAGCCAGTGAGTTTCTCGAACCAAGCGGGCTCATAGCGACACCGCACGAACCGAATCGGACCGCCGGACGCGCAGGATCGAAAGGGAATGCCTGCGGGGATCAGGATCATGTCGCCGACATCGACAAGTGGCTCCGTGCCGTTTACGGCATGGCAGCCCCGGGCATAAGCGTGGGGCGGGGTCAGCGTGACGCAAAGCGTATGTTCGCCGACATATTGCGTACGCTCAACCGAGGGACTCCAATCGTAGCTTCCCACCTCGATGATCGCGCCGCAGACACTGAATTCGGCCTCGATCGAGGGCACGTCGTCGACCGGCGGGCGGGGCTCGGCGCGACGCGTTTTTTGTCCTGTACCGGAAAAGAAATCCGCGTTCACGGGCGACGTTCCCCGCCGAAGACAGGAAAAATCTCGTCGGCGAAACGGCGGATCGATTCGATCCTGTGCTTCAGGTCGGCCGGGTCGCCCGGATAATAAAGCCAAGGCCAGACGACGGCATCGGTAATCCCGAGATCCTGGAGGCGGCGAAGCATGTCCAACCCGGTCGTGCTCGGAACATACTTCATTTCGAAGAAGGCTTCCGCTCTTCCCGCGGCGGCGGGAAGGGCGCGAAGGCGATCCAGCAGGCGCGGCAGATCGTCGAGGGTGCAGTCCGCGTTTTCGGTGGCGATAAAACCATCCCCGATGGCGGCGGCGCGGGCGAGCACCGAATCGGCCTGTCCGCCCAGATAGATCGGCACGGTTTTTGACGGAAGCGGCGCCATCTGCAGCGGCGGGACGGCGTAAAAGCGCCCGTCATGCGTGAAGGGGCCGGGCTGCGACGCGCCGCGGATAATCTCGATCATCTCTGCCGAACGAGCGCCCCTTTTTTCCCAGCTTTCGCCAAGGACTTCATAGTCCTGGCGCCACGAGCTCAGGCCGACCCCGAGCCCGAACCGGCCGCCGCTGAGCGCGGCCAGCGAATGTACGGACTTGGCGACCAGCAGCGGATGCCGGACCGGAAGCTTGAGGACGTTGGTGTAGAAATGGATCCTCTGCGTCACGGCCACCATGCTCGCGATCGCGACGAACGGATCGAGGTAGGGGGTAGTCGCGGCCCAGTGCGGCGCTCCCGTTTCCGCGACGGGATAGGCGTAGGCGGCGTCCGGGTAATAGAAGAGCCCGTCGACGACCGAGATGGAATGCCATCCCGCCTGTTCGGCGGCCGCGGCTAAAGGCGCATATTCGCGAGGGTCGCAGAAGGCGATGCTGAGCGTGAATTTCATGGCGGGGGCACGACGATTAGCTATTTGGCCAAGCCGGAAGCCGGCGCGCGGAGGTCTGTCGGAAGGGCGGCGGTGTTTGTCTTCGCTACAGCTTGCAGGCCGGCCGCGGGTACATCGCTGAAAATCGGCCGCGCTGTGGCGAAGGCCAGCCAGACAGCCGCGCCGACGATATTGACCACGGCGATGAGTAGAAAGGAAACGGTGTAGCCGCCGGTCGTATCGACCAGCCAGCCGGTGAGGACAACGGCGAAGACGCCCGGCAGGGTTCCGGCGGTGTTGGTGATGCCGACCAAGATGTCGGCATAGCGCGGCGCGATGTCGAGATGATTCGAGCCGAAGCCGGACCATGCAAATGCGAGGGTTCCGAGCGCCCCGCAGAGCATCAGCAATGCGCTATCGGCTGTTTCCGCTTGGGTGGCCACGACCAGGAAGGCGGCCGAGCCGAGAAGCGCGATGCACTGCATCCACTTGCGCACGGCGGTGAGGGCGGTGCCTCGCCGCACCCAGAAATCAGCCAGCCAGGCGGCGACGTTGAGCATCACGAACATGATCAGCCAGGGCGCCGACGAATAGAGGCCGGATGACTCTAGGCTGAGGCTATGTGACTTCTTGAAGTAGCTCGGGAGCCAAGCCATCAACGTGTAGAGGCCCCAGTTTGTGCAGAAGTGATTGATGATCAGTGCCCAGACGGCGGGCGTGGAGAGAATTGTTTTCCATGGCACGGGCTCGCTGCGGACCAAGACCGGTCGCTGCTCGGGAAGGAGCACGCGCTCGGCTGGTGATACGCGAGGATCAGTCTGCGGCTTGTCGTGGACCGTAAGGAACCAGCTGAGGGCCCAGATCAACCCGACGATGCCGAATACGTAGAACGCGCTCGGCCATCCGAACTTCGTTACAACGACGCCGGTTGTCAGCAACGCAAAAACCGTTCCGACCGGTATGCCGCTCATCTGGATCGCGATCGCCCGTGCGCGTTCGCGCGCCGGCACCCACCGGGCGTAGAGGCCGTATGCACCCGGAAACGTCGCTGCTTCGCCAAGACCCATGGCAATCCGGACGGCGATCAGGAAGGGCAGCGAGGCAGCAGCCGTCGGCGTGAGAAAGGTGAAGAGGGACCACAAGA
>CAZNNJ010000089.1:0-1055 GCA_964574305.1 uncultured Rhodospirillales bacterium
GACCATCGGCGCGAACGGCACCGAAACCTTCAGCGCCGGATGCGGATGCAGGGTCCCCATCACCACCGTGAAGCCCTCATAGGAGCCGCCGATCGTGCCGACCCTGCCGTTGCTCTCAGGCACGTTCTTCACCAGCCAGTCGATGGTGTCGTAGGTGTCGGTGGCGTGGTCGACCTCGGTCGGGTTGAGCGGCCCCTTGGGCGGCCGGGTCAGCACATAGTCGCCCTCCGACCCGTATTTGCCGCGTACATCCTGGAACACGATGATATAGCCGGCCGCGGCCGCGGTATCGTCCATCTGCGGCACGGCAGCCGCCAAATGCGGGCTGTTGAAATGCAGCACCCGCTCCTCGGCGTTATAGGGCGTGCGGGTCATCAGCATCGGCGCCTTGGACGCGCCTTTCGGCACCAGGATGAAGGTCTTGAGCTTCACCCCGTCCCGCATCGGGATCATCGCCTCCCGCTTGATGTAATCGAAGCTGTCGGTGTTGACGGTGAACTTGCTCGGGATATCGCTCGGCAGGGTGGACGGCGGGGCGGCCTGGGCCAGGCCGGAAATCAGGGCAAAAGCTGACAGAAGATAGGCTGAACGCACGGCTGGTCTCCTCGACTCTTGCGGTCGAGTGTGGCGTGCGCTTGTGGAATTGTCATCCGGCTGCTGGAGCGCGATCAAAAAAGTCCAGGATCAGGCCGCCGTTCAGAACCCGGCGCGAACCGCCTTCCAGAAGTCGGCATCGTCCGCGCCCAGAACCCAAACCGACACGCCCACCAGATTTCTGGTCCGGGCCAGTTGAGACTTCAGCGTGATACTGCGCGCATTCTCATACCAGACGACATGCTTGTGGCCGTTCCCTGCCGTATAGCTGAAATGCGGCGATGACGACCTGGCGTCCCAGACAGGCGCGGCGCCGGTCCGCGCGATCAGCGCCGGTATCGTTTTCCAGTCGACAGACGTGCCGGTGCCGGCCGTCAGGTCCCAATCATAAGCATAGGCCGGCAGGCCGAGGCTGATCTTCGCCGCCGGCACGACGCCGACCGCATAGCGCAGGCAGGCGG
>CAZNNJ010000089.1:1065-11932 GCA_964574305.1 uncultured Rhodospirillales bacterium
AATTGGGCGGCAAGGCGGTCCCCAAATCCAGCCCGGCGCCCGGCCCGGGCGCGCCCCAGAGGCCGTTCTCTTCATAGGTCATGTACTGGACGATATCGGTCGCCTTGCCGATGACGGCGAGATCGTAGGCGCCGGACCAGTCGTTGCTCGGATCGTCCCGCTCCATCGCCGGGATCGACAGCACGACCAGCTTGCCGGCGGCGTGAACGGCCTTGTAGAGCGCCTGGCAGAACCGGCTGTAGGCGGCCCGGTCGCCGGCCGGGATCGCCTCGAAATCGATATTCACGCCGGTATAGCCATTGGCCGAAAGCAGCTTCAGCGCATTGGCGACGAAGGCTTTGACAGCCGCCGGGTCGTTCAGCAGCGCATGGACGATGGCCGGGCTGAAATCGGCCGCGCCGTAATTGGAGATGACGGCGAAGGTCTGCATGCCATGGGCATGGGCGACATTGAGCGCATCCTGCGGCGCCGTCCCGCTGATCGCGCCGGCCCCATTCACATTGAACGAGTCCGTTGGCAACTGATCGACGATGGCCGCGTCGGCCCTGAGCGCGCCGATGGCGTCCTCGTAATAGGCCATGATCTTCTCGCTGGCCGCGGAGGCCGCCCCTGACGCGAGGGCGGCAACGATGGCGAGAGGGATAAGGCGCTTGAGCATCGTCGTCGAAATCAGTGGTCGAACAGACTGAGAATATTACGAACCGCCCGTTCGTCCAGACCGCAAATTTTGGGCTTAGGGAGCCACCGGCAGTTCATCGCCGGGCTGTGGCGGTTCGCCACCTTCGCGGAACATCAGCCGGAGAAACGCTTCTCGATCGCCCCTGCCCTTGCGTCCGGCAAAGAATTCGCCGGTCCGCATTGCCGCGATCTTCTCCGCGACAGCGGTGGCGACAAACTGGTTCAGACTCGAGCCATCCTCAGCCGCAAGCCTTTCTGCCTCGGCCTTAATCGAAACTGGCAGACGCAGAGGATAGGTCGAAACATTGGTTTTCATCGTAAGCCCCTCAAAACCTCGCCCGGGAGCAAGACATCAATCCCGAATGCCTTCGCAGCCGGCAGATAGTCGCGACGATTGAATGTCACAATAGCGTCTACCGCGCCGTTCACCGCCGCCTCCAACACCAATTCGTCTCCCGGATCGCGAAGCTGAGGTCGCCACAGGAACCATGGATCAACAGGCTGAATCAGGTCGACGAGATAGTCCAAGAAGATAGTGACGCCAGCGCGATCCAACCCGGAAGCAAGAATATGCTCGGCGCGATTGCAAACAGCCTCATACTCAATGAATAGCGGCACGGTCGCCAAAAGTGCCAGCCTGTTCGCGTCCGCCGCCATCAACAAAGCCGCTGAACCACCCGATGGGCTGCGCATCGCCGCAACGATCGCATCGGTGTCCATAACGACTTTCATCGCAGTTATGATGTCACATCATATACGATATCACAATATCTTTTCTAGCGAGGTCAAAACATTGCCTATTGCCCGTTCGTCCAGACCGCGCGCGATGAAGACGATCCGCGTGCGCCGGTCTTCGCTGGGCCAGGCTTCCAGTTCTATCGGTAGATGGAAGACATGCTGGACGCCCTGGATCACCAGCGGGCCGGGGCGGTCAGCGATACTGACGATGCCCTTGACCCTGAGCAGGTCCGGCCCTTGGAAGGCAGCAAGCAGTTCGAGCCAGCGGGCGAGCACGGCCTCCGCAATCGGTCGGTCCAGGGTGAAGACGAAGCTGCGGATGCTGTCGTCGTGGTGGCTGAGATCGTCGCCGTGGTGGTGGTCGTGGCGGTGCGCGAACGCTTCCTCGTTCAGCCAGCGCCGGACGTCCAGGCTTTTGGTCGCAGGGTTGTAAAGGCCGATACCGAACAGGTCCGCCGGATCGGCGGCGCCGTTCACGACCGGTATGATGGGCGCGGCTGGGTTCAGGGCGCGCAGACGCCCGGTCAGGCGGCCGGCCGCTTCGGCCCGGGCGAGGTCGGTCTTGGTCAGCAGGATGCGGTCGGCGACGGCGGCCTGCTTCACCGCCTCGAAGGCGCGGTCCAGCGTCTCGTCGCCATTCACCGCGTCGACCGTGGCGATCACCCCGTCCAGGCGGTAGCGAGCAGTGACCAGCGGGTCGCCGGTCAAGGTGTGGAGAACGGGCGCCGGGTCGGCCAGGCCTGTGGTTTCGATCACCACCCGGTCGAACTCGGCGATCTGGCCGCGCACCCGCTTCAGGAACAGGCTGCGGAGCGTGTCGATCAGGTCGCTGCGCACCGAGCAGCAGACGCAGCCGCTTTTCAGCAGCACGAAATCCTCGGTCGCGGTCTCGACCAAATCATGGTCGATGCCGATCTCGCCGAGCTCATTGATGATCACGGCGGTCCGGGCCAAGCCCGGCTGGCGCAGCAGGTGGTTGAGCACCGTCGTCTTCCCGCTGCCGAGGAAGCCGGTCAGCAGGGTGACCGGAAGGGCGGCGCTATTCATTAATCGTCATTGCGAGAAGCGCAGCGACGCGGCAATCCAGGGCCTCACCGACCGGTATCGGGCTAACGGCCCTGGATTGCTTCGCTTCGCTCGCAATGACGGTTTAACCTCAAACCAGCCAGTCCGGGTGCTTGGCCGCGATCATGCGGCGGAAGCCGTCCTTCCAGTCGGTCTTCAGCGGGCCGGTGATCGAGAACAGCTTGGTCGTGTCGACCATGACGCTCTCCAGCGGGCCCTTGTCGGTATATTCGAGCTTGGGCTCCAGGCCGGTGAGCTGGCCCAGATAGGCGCTCCAGTCCTCGATCGAGACCGTCTCGGCGCCGCCCCAATTGACGATATTGGCCGGCACCGTGGCTGCCTGCAGCAGGGCCGGGATCGAGGCGACGATGTCGTCTTCGTGGAGCAGCGAATACATCGACGGCTTGTCCGGATGCAGCTGGATCGGCTGGCCGTGCTTCATCATCAGCAGGTGGTAATAGGGCCAGCCGCCATTGTTGCCGTAAGGCACGCAGAGCCGCGTGATGATGGTCGGCAGGTTGAACTCGCGCGCCGCATAGCGCACCACCGCCTCGGTCGCGATCTTGGTGATCGAGTAGGTGGTCATCATCGAGCGGTGATTGTCGCCGAGCTCGCTGGTCTCCTTGAGCAGGCTGTGCCCGGCTGCCTGATAGACGCCAGTGGTCGAGCAGGCGAGGAAGCCCTTGGCCGAGCGGCAATGGCTCATCAGCAGGCCGGTGCCCTCGGCATTGTTGCGGAAGTCGAGGTCGAAATCGTCACCGGCGGCGCGGAAGACGCCGAGATGGACGACATAGTCGAAATCCCTGGGGATCGACGAGAAATCGCCCTTCTCCAAATCGGCGGAGACGCATTTCACGCCGGCCGCCTCGAGCACCTTCTTCTTCTCCGGATCGGAGAAGCGGGCGACGCCCCACACCTCGTTATCCTGCCGCGCCAGCGCCTGGGCGACGACGAAGCCGACCTGGCCGGTCGGGCCGGTGACGAGAATCTTATGTCCACTGAACGCCATGATTTCCTCCTGTTTTTTTAACTGTTTAAGCCGAAACGCCGAGCCTGACGGCGGCGGCCTTGACCTTCCGCGCCAGCTTCAGATGCGGCATGTCATACATCTTGCCGTCGATGCCGACCGTGCCCAGCGCCGGGTTGGAGTCGAACGCGTCGATGACCTTTTCGGCATGGGCGATCTCCATGGCTGTGGGCGTGAAGGCCGCGTTGATGATCGGGATCTGGTCCGGATGGATCGCGATCTTGCCCTGGAAGCCGGCGCGGCGAACGCGCTGGCATTCTTCTTCCAGGCCCGCCGGGTTGCGGAAATTGACATAGACCGTGTCGATCGCCGCCGCGTCCGCGGCCGCCGCGCCGGCCAGGCACAAAGTCCGCGCCAGCTCATAGAGCGGATCGTACTTGCCGTCGGCATCGCGGTTGGCGCTGGCGCCGACCACCGCGGCGATGTCTTCCGCGCCCCAGGTCATCAAGGTCATGCGCGGGCTGGCGCCGACATAGGTGCCGAGCGCGAACATCGCCTTGGCGGTTTCGGTCGCCACCGGGATGATCTTGATGCCGCCGTGCGGGAGGCCGTTGGCGGCTTCCAGCGCCGAGAGATAATGATCCAGCGTGGTAATGTCCGCGCCCGAATCCGGCTTCGGGATCATGATGCCGTCGGGCGCGCCGCCGATCACGCCGGCCAGATCCTCAAGGCCCATCGGGGTGGAGATCGGGTTGATGCGGACCCAGAGCTGGCACTTGGAGCGGTCTTGGTTGGCCTTGAGGAACACCCGCGCCATCTCGCGCGCGACGGGTTTCTGAGCAGCCGAGACCGAATCCTCCAGGTCCAGGATCACCAGGTCGGCGCCGGAGGCCGCCGCCTTTTCCATCTTGCGTTCGCTGTCGCCCGGCGCGAACAGGAGGGAACGCGGGATCATGCCGGCTTCTTCTTCATCAAGGCCGAGCGCTTGCAATAGGCGACTTCCTCGCCGCGCTGGTTGAAGCTGCGATGCTCGAACACGACGATGCCGTCGTTCGGGCGCGACTTGCTCTCGCGCTTTTCCAAGACCACCGTCTCGCTGCGCAGCGTGTCGCCGATGCGCACCGGCTTGGGGAACTTGACCCCGTCCATGCCCAGATTGGCGACGGTGGTGCCGAGCGTGGTGTCGCCGACCGAAACGCCGATCATCAGGCCGAAGGTGAAGATGCTGTTGACCAGGATCTCACCGAACTCGCTGTTCTCCTTGCAGAATTCGATGTCGAGATGGAGCGGCTGCGGATTGTGCGTCAGCATGGTGAACAGGAGATTGTCTGTCTCCGTCACCGTGCGGCGGATGTCGTGCACGAATTTCTGCCCGATCTCGAGCTCGTCGAAGTAAAGACCTGCCATTTTACCCTATTCCTGTTTTTAGAAACCGACCTGATCGGCGCCCTTGAGGCCCAGCAGTTCGCGCGCCTCAGTGGGTGTCGCGACTTCCAGGCTCAGCTCCTCGACGATGCGGCGGATCTTGGCGACCTGCTCGGCGTTCGACTTGGCGAGCTGACCCTTGCCGACATAGATGCTGTCCTCGATGCCGACGCGGACATTGCCGCCCAGCAGAGCAGCCTGGGTGATGAAGGGCATCTGATGCCGGCCGGCGGCCAGCACCGACCATTGATACCGATCGCCGAACAGCTTGTCGGCCATCCGGCGCATATGGACCAGATTCTCCGGATCCGCGCCGATGCCGCCCAATATGCCGAAGATCGACTGGATGAAGAGCGGCGGCTTGACCAGCCCGCGATCGAGGAAATGGGCCAGGTTGTAGAGATGGCCGATATCGTAGCATTCGAACTCGAACTTCGTGCCGCAGCCCTCGCCGAGGGTCTTCAGCACGCTTTCGATATCCTTGAAGGTGTTGCGGAAGATGAAATCGCGGGTCATCTCCAGATAGGCCGGCTCCCACTCGTATTTCCACTCGCGCGGCTTATCGAGCGCCTGGTAGAGGCCGAAATTCATCGACCCCATGTTGAGCGAGGCCATCTCGGGCGCGGTCGCGACCGCCGCTGCAGTCCGCTCCTCCAAGGTCATGCCGTGACCGCCGCCGGTGGTGATGTTGATGACCGCGTCGGTGGCCTGCTTGATCCGCGGCAGGAACTCCATGAATACCTTCGGGTCGGGCGTCGGCTTGCCGTTATCGGGGTTGCGCGCATGCAGGTGCAGGATCGAGGCCCCGGCCTCCCAGGCGCCGATCGCGCCCTCGGCAATCTCATTCGGGGTGATCGGCAGATAGGGCGTCATCGACGGCGTGTGGATCGAGCCGGTGACGGCGCACGTGATGATGACCTTGCGGCTTTTCGCAGCCATGACATGTCCTTCCCTGATGAGGCGTATTCGGGAATTGCCGGGCGGGAATTGGCAACCCGCCCGCATCCCGGCAAATTCGTCTCGCGCAAACTATTCATTCGCACGCCGGACCGCCAGCCCCTTGGCGGAATGGCCGTCATAACGGGAGAATATCGCCATGCTGACCGAGACCCTGCGCCTGACCGCCATCGAGGAGATCAAGCAGCTGAAAGCGCGCTATTTCCGCAGCATGGACACCAAGGACTGGCCAGGGCTGCAGGCGGTGTTCTCGGACACCGCCGAGCTCGACATGCGCGGCGAGGCGGCGGACAAGAGCAAGGCGGCGACCGCGCTGGTCGTCGGCGCCCCCAACATCATGGAATTCATCCGCAACGCCGTACTGGAACTGGCGACCGCCCATCACGGCCACATGCCGGAGATCGAGATCACCTCCCCCTCGACCGCGAAAGGCATCTGGGCGATGGAGGACGTGCTGGAATGGCCCGAGGGCGCCGCCGTGAAGACCTTGCACGGCTATGGCCACTATCACGAGACCTACCGCAAGACCAAGGACGGCTGGCGGATTCAGACCTCCAAGCTGACCCGGCTGCGCGTGGATGTTACCTGAGAGGCTGAACCACCGAGGCGTCAAGGAAATCCGGTTAGCCACAGATTACACAGATGAACACAGATTGATCTGAATGTTACCGCCTTCGGCGGCGGAAAGCCGCGCAGCGAAAATCATCATCTGCGTTAATCTGTGTAATCTGTGTCTAAATTCTTATCGTGGTGTCTTGGCGGTTCAAAAACCCGAAATGAGCTACTGGATGACCTCGTCCGGCTCCAGGCCCCAGACTTCGTCGCGTTTGAGCCAGCCCTTGTAGCCGCCAGCCTTGACCTCGCACCAGGTGGGGTCGCATTTCGAGACCGAGGCGATGACGCCGGGTTCGAGCTGGGCGACGATTTCGCTGGTCGGATTGGCCTCGCCGTGCAAGTCGCGGATCGCGCCCGCGACCAGCACGCTGCGCCGGCCGGTCAGCATCTGCTGGTTGACCCAGCCGACGGTGCCCTCGCTGTCGCGGATCTTGCGGAAGATATCGAAGGTCGCCAGGATTTCGACCGGCAGGCCGCGCCGGACAAAGACCCACTGAATCGGAAAATCAGGGCCCGGCCCGGCGCGCAGATAGACCTTCTCGGCTCTCAGCGCGGCGAAGCGGGGACCCGCCTTTGCGTCCGCCGGCTTCGCCGCCTCGGCGGGTTTGGTTTCCGGCGGAGTGACCGGGACCGCCGTGGGTGCCGGAACCGGCTGGGCCGGCTTCGCCGCCGGCGCCTTCACGGTCGGAACTTTAACGCTGGATTTCTTCGCCGCGGGCTTTTTCGTCTTCTTGGCCTTGTCCGGAGCAGGCTTCGCCGGCCTTGGCTTGGCGCCGTCGCCGGGCGCGGCCCGGGGCTGATCGGCAGCGGCGAGCGCCGGCGACGCGGGAAGCATCAGCGTAAGGAAAAGCGCGAGAAGCGCGGTCAAACGGGCCACACCGGGCCTCCCCCGACTCGGGACGTCTACAGCCCTGGAATCTGGGGCAAAAGGCGGTGCGCCCGCAAGCGTTACAAGCGCCAGGAAGGTCTTGACTCAGTTCGCCAGCGTGACCGCGATATGGCCGTACTGGCTGTCGTCCCGGGCGAAGGGCAGCTTATGCAGCTGGAAACCATAATCCAGGTCGATGCGGACATTCTGGTCCGGCCCGGCGAGCAGGTGGAAGCCCATGCCGACGCTGGACAGCTGGATGCTGGAGGGCGTGAACGGCACCTGGGTTTTGTCGTGCACGCTGCCGAAATCGTAGAAGAGGCCGAGCTGGGTCTCGTCGTTCCACGGGCTGTTGGTATCCAGCAGCAGCTTGGCCAGGCTGAAGGTCGGGGTGCGGAATTCCTGGCTGACCAGCACGCCCTCGGCGCCGTTCGCCGCGCGCTCGTCATAGCCGCGCACGCTGGCCGCGCCGCCGGCGCCGAGCTGCTCGCTGGGCAGCAGATTCTCGTTGGACACCTGCGCCACCAGCCTGGTGACCGCGGTCACGCCGCCGAACCAGCCCAGGCTCTTCGCCAGGTCGCTCTGGAGCGGCAGGCCGGTCACCCGGGTCAGCACGATATGGTCGTAGATATAGTGGTTGCGCAGCGCCGGATCGGCGTTCTGCAGCTGGAACAGGATCGAACGGTTCTGGTTGCTGAGACCCCCAGGGCTCCAGACCAGCGCATTGGACAGCTCGGTCTGGCCGTAATCGTCCCGTTCGGTCGCATCGTATTCGAGGACGAACTGGTCGACCTCGGTCGTGATGTTGGAGTTCAGGACGGGAAATGCTTGATAGACCGCGTTGTTGTTGCTGGTCTTGAATTCGTAGCCGACCTCGAGATGCTCGTCGAACTTGCGGGTCGACGGCAGCCGGGCCGAATAGCGGATGCCGGCCGAGGCATCCTCGCCGGTCTGCACCCCATTAAGGAGTTGCAGAAGACCGGCCGCCTTCGGCGTGGCCTCGATATAATAGCCGTAGATGATGATCTTATCGCGCCACGGCAGCGCCATGGCGTAGTTGAAGGTATGGCTGCGGAACTGCGGGTCGATTTCCTGACCGGCTATATCCTGCCGGCTGTGCCAGAAATCGTTGCTGGACTGGAACTGATAGGAGAACTGATCGTCGTTCCAGGCCGCGTTGCCCCAGATGAAGCCCATGTTCCAACGGTCGTGGCCCAGCGAGGGCGTGCCCGAATTGGCATAGCCGACATAGCCGCGGACCGGGAATTTCTCGACCACCGTATCGATGGTGAGGTCGGTGACGCCGGGCTGGTCGCCGCGGCTGGCGACGATATTGACCAGGCGGAACGGGTTCTGGTTGATCCAGTTCTTGTCCTCTTCCAGATCGCCGATATTGATCCGTTCGCCCGGCTGCACCCGGACATTGCGCTTCAGCAGATTGTCGGAGAACCAGTAATTGCCCCGGGTCTTGAGATTGCCCATGCGCGATTCGGCGACCACGACCTGGACGACGCCGTTGGTCACGTCCTGGCCGGCCGGGACCGACACGTCGACGAAGGGATACTTCTTCTGCCTGTACCATTCGGCGATGATCGAGCCCAGCTGCTGGACGGAGCCCTGAGTGAGCGGCTTGCCGATGAAGGCGTCGAGCTGGTCGCGGACCGCCTTGTCGTCCAGCATCGTCAGATTGCCGATATCGACGCCGGAACCGCTGACACCGCCTTTTTTGAGCGCGTTGATATTGTCGATGAAGACCAGGCCTTTGAGGTTTGGCAGAATGACCTTGTCGCCCGCCTTCGGCCCGGCCGGCACCTGCGGCGCCGGTCCCTCGACCTTCGTCTCCGACGCGCCGGGGATCGGCGGCGCCGCCTGGGGCAGGATCTGCGGATTGGTATTGGGAGAAGACGTCGCCTGGGCAATCATCATCTGGTCGTGCGCCGGAGTGACATAGGGATCGGCCTCGGCGCAAAGCGCCGGCAGATAGGCAACGCCACCGAGCATCAGCACCGAGCCAATGACTCTCTTGGACTTCATGCGGGGAGACGGACTCATCGCGTTAGAACATCCCAGGTTGGTCTTATTCGTGAACTGCAGGTCTATTGTCAAAGTATTGAACCGGGGCCGGTCCGCTCACCACTGAGGTATTCAGTGAAACAAATCAACCCCATCATTATTGCGGCGTGCCGGTCGTGGTCGGGGCGACACCGTTCTGGATGCAGCCGGTCTCGCCCAGCGTGCAGCCGAGCTGCGCGTCCGGATGATAATCGGTGCCGTCGATCGTGGCGATGGTGCCGGTCACGACGCCATTCTGCTTCGGTGCCAGGGTGATGAGACCGGCCGTGACCAGCGTCCCGTTGCCCGACGATGTCTGATTGTCGATCTGGTTATTCGGGTTGTTCGGACCGCCGACCGGGGTGATATCGACGATGCCGGTCGCGCCGATCAGCGTGTAGTCGCCGGATGACGGGCCAGTCAGCGTCAGGTTCCCGAAATCGACGATGGTCTCGTTCCCGACCGCTGGCGACACCACGGTGCCGGAGCCGCCGCCCACCGACACCTGATCCCCGGGGATCAGGTTGGTGATCGTCAGGATGCCCGAATTGGCGTCCGAGCCGTTGTCGAACGGCCGCGTGCCGAACAGATTGACCGGCAGCGGGTTGATCGTTCCATCGGTGACCGGCACGTAGGTGATGATGTAGTTCTTGCCGCCATTGCCGTCATTGACCGAGCCCGATGGCGTCAGCGTGATGCCGGTGCCGGCATGCTGGGTGCCGTAGGTCTGGATGAAGTTGCCGGTGTCGCCGGTGAAGACCGTGCCGGAGGTCACGATCGGCGTGCCGTCCGAGGTCGTGGTGCCGTCATAGGTCTTGGTGCCCTGGACCGCCGTCACCGTGAGCGCCTCAGGCGTCACGATCACATTGCCCTTGGCGCCGACCAGCGTGTAGTCGCCGGACGAGGGGCCGCCGGGCGTCTGCGTGCCGAAATCGGCGATCGTCTCTTCGCCGACATTCTTGCTGGCGATCGTGCTGGTGCCCGAGACCACCGTCACCGTGTCGCCCGCGAAGGCATTGGTCACCGACAGGATACCGCTGTCTCCGTCGGTCTTGCCGTCATAGACGCGCGTGCCGGTCAGCACCACCGCGAACGGGGTAATTTTGACCGTCTCGCTGCCGCCGGTCAGCGTGTAGTTGCCGGCATCGCTGCCCGTCAGGGTCAGGCCGCCGGTGGGCATCCTCAAGGTGGCAGGCTCACGCGAACTTTGACCGCAGCAACGGCAGCACCTGCTCTGCGTAGAGTTTCAGGAACCGGGCCTGGTCGGGCCCGGGAGCATGGAAGACGAGGTGGGTGAAGCCGAGCTCGACATAGGGGCGGATCCGGGCGAGCTGCTCCTCGGGGTCGGCGGAGACGATCCAGCGGCTCGCCGCGCGGTCGAGCGGCAGAGAATCGGCGAGCCGCTCCATTTCGATCGGGTCCTCGACACTCACTTTTTCCTCGGGCGTGAGCGCCAGCGCGGCCCAATGCCGGGTCAATTCCTTCGCCTCTTGTGCACTCGT